>NZ_JBHUVA010000004.1:0-207160 GCF_042670805.1 Micromonospora sp. NPDC057141
GAGATCAAACGCTGCCTCAAACGCTACGTCGCCCGAGAGCTCTACCGACGCCTCGAAACCCCAACCGAAGCACTTGACGCGGCATAGGAGCGTCCGCCCGGAGCGGGCGGGCTCCCCCCGAAAACCCAAGGGCGAGAAGCGATCACATCCCCTTGGGATGCCACACCGTCTTCGTCTCCAGCAGCGCCGTCATCCGGGCCAGGCCCGGGTCGGCGTGCCAGTCGTGGTCGGCCGGGGCCGGCCGGAGCACCCGCTTCAGGTTCTCCGCCGCCCGGACCTCCAGCTCGGCGGCGAGCGCCGCGTCGCCCACCCCGGTCAGGTCGATCGCGTTCACGTCCAGGTGCGCGGCCAGCGTCGGCACGGTCTCGGTGAGCGCGCCGGTGAGGATGTTCACCACCCCGCCCGGCAGGTCGGAGGTGGCCAGCACCTCGGCCAGGGTCACCGCCGCCAGCGGCTCGGTCGGGGAGGCGGCCACCACCACCGTGTTGCCGGTGACGATCGCCGGGGCGATCACGCTGACCAGGCCGAGCAGCGCCGGGGACCCGGGGGCCACCACGGCCACCACGCCCGTCGGCTCGGGCGCCGACAGGTTGAAGTACGGCCCGGCGACCGGGTTCGCGCCGCCGTACACCTGGGGGAGCTTGTCGGACCAGCCCGCGTACCAGACCCAGCGGTCGACCGCCGCGTCGACCTCGTCGGCCGGCACGCCGAGCGCGACGAACTGCTCGCGGCGGCCCTCCAGCATCTCGGCCACCCGGTAGAGGATCTGACCCCGGTTGTACGCGGTCGCCCCGGCCCACCCCTTGACGGCGGCGCGGGCGGCGACGACGGCGTCCCGCGCGTCCTTCCGCGAAGCAAGAGACACGTTCACTGCCTCGCCGCTGCCGCTTTGCACGAGATACGACCGTCCCGACTCGCTGCGCGGGAACTTCCCGCCGATGAAGAGCTTGTACGTCTTACGCACCGCGACCCGCTCAGACATCGAGGTATCCCTCCAGCCCGTGTCGGCCGCCCTCGCGACCGTAGCCCGACTCCTTGTAGCCCCCGAACGGGGAGGTCGGGTCGAACTTGTTGAACGTGTTGGCCCAGACCACCCCGGCGCGCAGCCGGTCGGCCAGCCACAGGATCCGGGAACCCTTGTCGGTCCAGATCCCGGCCGACAGCCCGTACGGCGTGTTGTTGGCCTTCTCGACGGCCTCGGCCGGGGTGCGGAACGTCAGCACGGACAGCACCGGGCCGAAGATCTCCTCCCGGGCGACCCGGTGCGCCTGGGTGACCCCCGTGAAGATCGTCGGCGCGAACCAGAAGCCGCGCTCGGGCAGCTCGCACGGCGGCGACCAGCGCTGCGCCCCCTCGGCCGCGCCCGCGTCGGAGAGCTCGCGGATGCGGGCGAGCTGCTCGGCCGAGTTGATCGCACCGATGTCGGTGTTCTTGTCCAGCGGGTCGCCGACCCGCAGCAGCGCCATCCGGCGCTTCAGCGACTCCAGCACCTGCTCGGCGACCGACTCCTGCACCAGCAGCCGCGACCCGGCGCAGCAGACGTGCCCCTGGTTGAAGAAGATGCCGTTGACGATCCCCTCGACCGCCTGGTCGACCGGGGCGTCGTCGAAGACGATGTTCGCCGCCTTGCCGCCCAGCTCCAGGGTCACCTTCTTGCGGGTGCCCGCGACGGACCGGGCGATGGCCTTTCCGACCTCGGTCGACCCGGTGAACGCGACCTTGTCCACGCCCGGGTGCTCGACCAGCGCCCGGCCGGTGTCGCCCGCGCCGGTGACGATGTTGACCACGCCGGCCGGCAGGTCGGCCTGCTGGCAGATCTCGGCGAACAGCAGCGCGGTCAGCGGGGTGGTCTCCGCCGGCTTGAGCACCACCGTGTTGCCGGCGGCCAGCGCCGGGGCGATCTTCCAGGCCAGCATGAGCAGCGGGAAGTTCCACGGGATGACCTGCGCCGCCACGCCGAGCGCCTTCGGATCAGGGCCGCCGTGCTGGCCCGTCGGCCTCCGGCCGAACCCGGCGTGGGACAGCTTGTCGGCCCAGCCGGCGTAGTAGAAGAAGTGCGCGGCGACCAGCGGCAGGTCGACGTCCCGGGACTCCCGGATCGGCTTGCCGTTGTCCAGGGACTCCAGCACCGCCAGCTCGCGGGAGCGCTCCTGGATGAGCCGGGCGATCCGGAACAGGTACTTGGCCCGGTCCCGGCCCGGCATCGGGCCCCACACCTTCTCGTACGCCGTGCGGGCGGCGCGGACCGCGCGGTCCACCTCGGCCTCGCCGGCCCAGGCGACCTCGGCGAGCACCTCCTCGGTGGCCGGGTTGACCGTCTTGTGGAGATCCTCGCCGTCGACGAACTCGCCGTCGACGAACAGGCCGTAGGACGGCCTGAGGTCGACGATCGCGCGGGACTCGGGCGCAGGGGCGTATTCGAAGATCACGCTCAGTCCAGGGTGAAGTAGTCGGGACCGGAGTAGACGCCGGTCGTCAGCTTGGTGCGTTGCATGAGCAGGTCGTTGAGCAGGCTGGACGCGCCGAACCGGAACCAGTCCGGGTCGAGCCAGTCCGGGCCGACGGTCTCGTTGACCATGACCAGGTACTTGATCGCGTCCTTGGTGTTCTTGATCCCGCCGGCCGGCTTCACGCCGACCTGCCGACCGGTGGCGGCGCGGAAGTCGCGGACCGCCTCCAGCATCACCAGGGTCACCGGCAGGGTCGCCGCGACGGGCACCTTGCCCGTGGAGGTCTTGATGAAGTCGCCGCCGGCCAGCATCGCCAGCCAGGACGCGCGGCGCACGTTGTCGTAGGTGGCCAGCTCCCCGGTCTCCAGGATCACCTTCAGGTGGGCGTCCCCGGACGCCTGCTTGGTGGCCACGATCTCGTCGTAGACCTCGGCGTACCGCCCGGCCAGGAACGCGCCCCGGTTGATCACCATGTCGATCTCGTCCGCGCCGGCCGCCACGGCGGCCCGGGTGTCGGCGAGCTTGACCTCCAGCGGCGCCTGCCCGGACGGGAACGCGGTCGCCACGCTGGCCAGGTGCACTGCACTTCCCCGCAGCACCTCGGCCACGTGCGGGACCATCGCCGGGTAGACGCAGACCGCGCCGACGTGCGGGCAGGACGGGTCGGCCGGGTCGGGGCGCAGCGCCTTGGCCGCGAGCGCCCGCACCTTGCCCGGGGTGTCGGCCCCTTCGAGGGTGGTCAGGTCGACCATCCGGATGGCCAAATCGATCGCCTGGGCCTTGGCCGTGGTCTTGATGGAGCGGGTGCCGAGCTGGGCCGCCCGCTGCTCCGCGCCGACCTGGTCCACGCCCGGCAGGCCGTGCAGGAAGGTCCGCAGAGCGGTCTCGGATCGTCCCAGCTCGGAGAGGTCCGACCGGGCCGACGTCGCTGTCGCCGTCATGCCCGGAAGTCTACGCACCCGCGCGCCGCGTGATCTTGGTCACGGGACCGCCCTGTCGGCCCTGGAGGTGAGTGGCGTCGCTCCCCGTGTCCCGGGACCCGACCGTTCGGTAGGTTGACCGATCGTGGACGTACACGTCATCGATCACCCGCTCGCCCAGTCGCGGCTGACCGCCATGCGGGACGCGCGCACCGACTCCTCCTCCTTCCGGGCCGCGCTGCACGAGCTCACCACCATGCTCGTGTACGAGGCAGCCCGCTCCTTCCCCGTCGAGAAGTACCCGGTGCAGACCCCCGTCACCGGCGCCGAAGGCACCCGGCTGGCCAACCCGCCGCTGCTGGTGCCCGTGCTGCGGGCCGGTCTCGGCATGGCCGACGCTGCGCTCGCCCTGCTCCCCGAGTCGTCCATGGGCTTCGTCGGCCTCGCCCGCGACGAGGAGACGTACGAGCCGCGCGCCTACCTGGAGTCGCTGCCTCGCGACCTCGCCGGCCTGCCCGTGCTCGTCCTCGACCCGATGCTCGCCACCGGTGGCTCCCTGGAGCACTGCTGCCGGCTGCTCGCCGACCGGGGCTGCACCGACATCACCGTGCTGTGCGTGCTCGCCGCGCCCGTCGGCATCGCCCGGCTGGAGCGGTCCGGCCTGCCGTTGCGCCTGGTCACCGCCTCGATCGACGAGGGCCTCAACGACAAGATGTTCATCGTGCCGGGCCTCGGCGACGCGGGCGACCGCCAGTTCGGCGGCATGCCCCGCTTCTGAGTGCAAGGAAGGGCCCCCTATCAACGCCTACGGTATAGAGGGGTCCCCTTCTCACCGAGGCGAGTGCGCGCAGTGGGCGCAGCTGGCGAGTGGGCTCAGGGGCGAGTTGGCGCGCGCGGGGGTGCGCTCAGGCGCTAGCGTGTCCGGCCATGACTGGTGTTGCGCTGGCCGAGGAGTTGCTGCTCCTCGCGTACGACGATGAATCCGGCAAGGCGACCATGCCGCGGATCAGCCTCGACCTCGGGATGGCCGCCGCCGTACTGATCGAGTTGGCCCTCGCCGGCCGGGTCGCATACGCCGATGGGAACCTGGTGGTCACCGACCCCGCGCCCACCGGCGAGTCGATCCTGGACGAGGTCCTGGGCCGGATGGCCGCCGATACGCCGCACACTCCGTCGTCCTGGGTGCAACGGCTGCGGCACGGCCTGCGCGACCGGATCCTGGCCGTCCTGGTCGCTCAGGGCGTGGTGCGCGACGTCGAGGAGACGGAGCTGGGCTTCATCCACGTGCATCGCTACCCGACGGCGGACGGCACCGTGGAGGAGGACACCCGGCGGCGGCTCGCCGAGGCGCTGGCCGGCGGGCAACTCCCCGACGAGGCGACGGCGGCGCTGGCCACGCTGGTCGCGGTGCTCCGGATGGAGCCGGCGCTCGGCCTTGCGGGCGAGGCCGCCGTCGACGCCCGGCGCCGGCTGGAGGAGATCGCGGGCGGGGCCGGCTTCTCCGGCACCGTCAGCCTGGACGACTCGGTGGTGCGTCCGTCGGTAGCCCTGGTGGTCACCGCCCTGGGGCGGGCGGTCGACGCCGCCCTCGGCAAACGCGCCTGAGGCGTCGCCGAGGCGCGGACCAACGAGGCGCGGGCTCGCCGGGCCGCGGTGGGCCCGGCCAGCCGGGTCAGCCTGTCGGTGGAGCTCCGTCAGCGGGCGAGGCGGTTGGCCTTGACCTCGGCGACGAAGGCGGACCAGGCGGCGGGCGGGACGGTGAGGGCCGGCCCGCCCGGGTCCTTGCTGTCGCGGATGCCGACGATGCCGGCGAGGTTGTCGGCCACCTCGACGCAGTCCCCGCCGTTGGTGCCGCTGCGGGTGCTGGTGCGCCAGTGGGCGCCGGTCAGGTCAGTCATAGCACTCTCCCCGGATCGCATCGATCAGCTCCGCTGATTGTCCCTCGCCGAGGGCGAGGGAATCCAGACCGGACCAGACCCGTTCGTACGCGGCGATCTCCGCCGGCTGGTCGAGGTAGAGCGCGCCGGTCAGCCCCTCGACGTAGACGGTAGGCGGCTCGGTCGGGGCGCCGAGCGCTGAGAGCGGGAAGTCGAGCAGCACGAACGTGCCGGCCTCGGCGGCCAGCGGCGGCCCGGCGGCCAGCGGCAGCACCCGGACGGTGATGTTGTGCCGCTCGCCGACGGCCAGCAGGTGCCGGAGCTGGTCGGCCATCACCGACCGGCCCGGCACCGGGCGGCGCAGCACTGCCTCGCTGAGAATCACGGTCAGCCCGGGGGCCGGGGGCAGCCGCCGGGCCAGCAGCCCCTGCCGCTGGAGCCGGAGGCTCACGATCTTCTTCCGCTCCTCCTCGCCCAGCTCGGGCCGGTTGTGCTGGAAGAGCGCGGTGGCTCGCAGAGCACCCGCACGTCCGGCGTCTTGGCCGGGGTCAGGCCGCGCTCGATCCGCCAGAGCGCCGCAGCCAGCGAGCCCGGCGAGGCGGCCACGGGCACACCCGCGACGCCCCTTCCGGGCCCGCCGAACACTCGTCGTGCCTCGCCAGGCGGGCGCACACGCCCATTAGAGAATGGCGGATCTCCGGCCGATCCTCCGCTCGCCTCAGCTGTAGGAAGGGAACCCTTCTATACCGCAGGCGTTAATGAGGGGCCCTTCCTTGCACCAAGGCGGCGATTTCTGCGCGGAGGGCCGCCAGTGCCGTCGCCGCGCGTTTCCGGGCCGCCGGCACGTCGCCGTCCGCGACCGGCTCCACCACCTCCAGGTACGCCTTCAGCTTCGGCTCGGTGCCCGACGGGCGGATCACCACCCGGGCCGCGGCGGAGCGCAGGATCACCACGTCCGCCTCGGGGAGCAGGTCCCGCGCCTCGGTCACCGGTTGCCCGAGCAGCGTCGTCGGGGTGGCCGCCCGCACCCGGGCCATCGTGTCGGCGATGATCCGCAGGTCGTCGACCCGCACCGAAAGCTGGTCGGTGTGGTGCACGCCGAACTCGGCGGCCAGCTCGTCGAGCCGGTCGGTGAGGGTGCGCCCCTGCGCCTTGAGCCCGGCGGCCAGCTCGGCGACGGTCAGCGCGGCGGTGATGCCGTCCTTGTCGCGTACGTGTTCCGGGGCGACGCAGTAGCCCAGCGCCTCCTCGTAGCCGAAGACGAGCGGGTCGGCCCCGCCGCCGGCCCGGACGATCCACTTGAACCCGGTGAGCGTCTCGTCGTACGGCAGGCCCCGGGCGGCGCACATGGCCCGCAGCAGGGACGACGACACGATGGTGGTGGCGTAGAGGCCCTGCACGCCCCGGCGCATGAGGTGGTCGGCGAGCAGCGCGCCGACCTCGTCGCCGCGCAGCATCCGCCAGCCGCCGGCCCCGTTCGCACCTGCCGGGCCAGCACCACCCGCCGGGCCCGCTGCGTCCGTCGCACCGCCGTCGCGGACGGCCACCGCGCAGCGGTCCGCGTCGGGGTCGTTGGCGATGGCCAGGTCCGCGCCGGTGCGCCCGGCGAGTTCGACGAGGCGGTCCACCGCCCCCGGTTCCTCCGGGTTGGGGAAACTGACGGTGGGGAAGTCCGGGTCCGGCACCGCCTGCTCGGGCACCACGCCGGGGATGCCGAAGCCGGCGCGGGCGAAGGCGGCGGTCAGCACGGCCGCGCCCACCCCGTGCAGCGGCGTGTAGGCCACCTTCAGGCGCCGGGGCCCCGCCGGGTCGACCACGGCGGCGGCCCGGTCGACGTACGAGACGGCGAGGTCGTCGCCGACGGTCTGCCCGGCCGGGCCCAGCGGCACGTCCGCGAGGGGGCCGACCGCCCGGATGGCGGCCTCGATGCCGGTGTCGGCGGGCGGCACGATCTGCGCCCCCGCGCCCAGCTCGCCGCCGAGCTGCGCGCCGAGGTAGACCTTGTAGCCGTTGTCCTGCGGCGGGTTGTGGCTGGCGGTGACCATCACACCGGCCGCCGCGTCGAGCCGCCGCACCGCGTACGCGAGCACGGGGGTGGGCAGCGGGCGGGGCAGCAGCAGCGCCGGGCGGCCCGCGCCGGTGGCCACCTGGGCGGTGCGCTCGGCGAACTCCCGCGAGCCGTGCCGGGCGTCGTACCCGATGACCAGCGGGCCGGTGGCGTCCTGGGCGGCGAGCCAGGCGACGAGCCCGGCGGCGGCCTGGGTGACGACGGCGAGGTTCATCCCGTTGGGGCCGGCGCGCAGCGGGCCGCGCAGCCCGGCGGTGCCGAAGGTCAGCGGCCCGGCGAACCGGTCGGCCAGCTCGGGCGCGCTCGCCGGCAGCCCGTCGAGCACGGCCTGAAGCTCGTCGCGGGTGGCCGGGTCGGGGTCGTCGTCGAGCCACCGCCGGGCCTGGTCCCGAAGGTCGTCGAGGTCCCGCGTGTCGGCACGGTCGCGTGTGTCGTCAAGGTCAGTGGGTTCCGCCGCCATGGCTCTTGATAGCACGGCGGCGGATCACCACGTCGCGTCGGCCCGGCCGAACCGGGGTCAGTTGCTCCCGCCGCCGAGCTTGAACGAGGCCACCATCTGGTCGTAGATCGGCTTGCTCTCGGCGAACCGGGCGTCGGTCGAGGAGAGGTAGAACGAGTAGACCCTGCCGTCGTGCACCACCCCGCGCCACACGCCGTGCCGCTTGCTGTCGCCGTCGCCGCAGGTGTATTCGAACTCGGCCGCCGCCTTGCCGTCGAGCTCCTGCTCGGTCATCGACAACTGGTTGTACGGCTTCTGGCAGGAGGCGGACCTGTTCCGCAGGCCGTTCGCCGCTATCTCGGCCCAGCGCATCGACGAGGTGCTCCACCGCTCGGCGAGGATGCGCACCTTGCGGCTGTCGTCCTGCGGGTCGATGTAGTCGACCCACACGCCCCCGTCGGCGCTGCGGCGCTCCCAGCCCTTCGGGACCTGCACCGTGACGCCCTTGGCCGACTGCTCCTGCATCTCCACCCCGGGACCGGCGGGCGCGGCGGCGCTCGGCTGCCCCTGCGGGGTGGGCGGCGGCTTCGGGTCGTCGCCGCCGGTGAGGGCGAACACGGCGATCAGCAGCAGCACGGCGAGGCCACCGGCCGCCGCGAGCTGCGCCTTGCGCGGCCAGCCCTTGACGGTGGCGACGAGGCCGCCGACCCCGCCGCCGGTGGCCGGGGCGGGCGCGGTGGCCGGGGTGGCCCACGGCTGGCCGGTGCCGGGCACCGACCACTGGCCGCCGCCGTAGGCGCCGCCGCCGACGTGCTGCGTGGCGTCGGGGGAGCCGCCGAAGCCGGGGACCGGCTGCGTGGCATCGGGCCGGCTGCCGTAGGTGACCCGCTGCGTCGCGTCGGGCCGGGGCCCGAACGGCACCTGCTGCGTCGCGTCGGCCGCACCACCGCGGAAGCCGGGGACCGGCTGCGTCGCGTCGGGCGAGCCGCCGAAGCCGGACACCCGCTGCGTCGCGTCCGGCGAGCCGTCGCCCTGGGGCACGCGCTGGGTGGCGTCCGGCGACCCGCCGTACGTCATCCGCTGGGTGGCCTCCGGCGCAGCGCCCGCGTCGACCCGCTGGGTGGCCTCCGACGAGCCGCCGTACGTGCGGCCGGCCGGCGGGGGCGGCGAGGGCATCGCCCCGGTGGGGGTGTGCAGTGGGCCGGCGAGCGCGTCGGCGCTGGTGTCGTCCAGCGCGGCGGCGCTCGCGGCGGCGGCGGTCTTCTTCTTGTTCCTGCCCTTCTCGCCCCGGCGCAGCGCGGCCAGCCGGTCGGTCAGCGACTCGCCGGGGGCGAGCATCGCCCGGCCGCCGATCTGCCCGCTGGGCTTCGGCTCCTCGGCGGCCGGCGGCGGCGCGACGACGGGCGGGCGCGGCTTGACCGGCACCACCGCGTACGGGTCGGTGACCGAGTTGACGGCGGTGGCGGTGCTGGTCAGCGGGCCGGCGAGCAGCTCGCGCAGCATCGCCCGGGCGGTGTGCACGTCGAGGCGGCGGGCCGGGTTCTTCTCCAGCAGCCCCATCAGCACCCGGGTCAGCGGGCCGCTGCGCTGCGGCGTCGCCGGCGGGTCCTCGACCACGGCGTGCATGGTCTCGATCGGGTCGCCCCGGTCGAACGGGGGCCGGCCCTCCACCGCCGTGTAGAGGGTCACGCCGAGGGAGAACAGGTCGCTCGGCGGGCCGAACTCCTGGCCCATGGCCCGCTCCGGCGAGATGAAGTGCGGCGAGCCGAGCACCATCCCCGGCGTGGTGAGCTGCACGTCGGTGGGGAGCTTGGCCACGCCGAAGTCGGTGAGCACGCACCGGCCGTCGGTGCAGATCAGCACGTTGGCGGGCTTGACGTCGCGGTGCAGCACCCCGATCGCGTGGGCCACCTCCAGCGCGCCGAGCAGGGCGATGCCGATCTTGGCGACTGCGCGGGGGGCCACGGGCCCGTCCTCGATCACCATGTCGGCGAGGCTGCGGGCGTCCAGCAGCTCCATCACGATCCAGGGGCGGCCACCCTCGGTGACCACGTCGTACACCTGGACCACGGCCGGGTGCTGGATGGCCGCCGCCGCGCGGGCCTCGCGCAGCGTGCGTTCGTACATGGCGTCGCGGTCGCTCGGGGCCAGGCCCGGCGGGAGGACGACCTCCTTCACCGCCACGTCCCGCCGCAGCAGGGTGTCTGTGGCACGCCAGACCGTGCCCATGCCGCCGTTGCCCACCGCGGACCGGAGCGAGTAGCGGTCACCGATGGTGGTGCCGGCTGCCGCACGTCCGTGGGGTGGGCTGACTGGTCCGCCGCTCCACGTCGGGATCTGAGTCACAGAAAAGCCACCGGGGGAAATCGAGGGGGCTGGGACACAAGCCCCCCTATCTTGCTGGTTCCGACGCCCGATGCGAAACCCGACGCGACGGACGTTTACCGAACCGGACCCTACGTGGCCAGGTGTTCACCCTCGGGGTCGGCGGGAAAGACAGGGGTGCGGTGTGCGGAATCCCTCACTCGTCGGCGCGGCGGCACGCCCTACCATCCGGGAATGAGCGAACGGTCGAGCGAGTCCGGCTTCCCGATCAAGGGTGTCTACACCCAGGCGGACCTGCCGGAGGGCCTGCCCGACCGGCTGGGTGAGCCGGGGGAGTTCCCGTACACCCGTGGGGTCTACTCCACCATGTACACGTCCCGGCCGTGGACGATGCGCCAGTACGCCGGCTTCGGCACCGCCACCGAGAGCAACGCGCGCTACCACCAGCTGCTGCGCGCCGGCACCATGGGCCTCTCCGTCGCGTTCGACCTGCCCACCCAGATGGGGTACGACTCGGACGACCCGATCGCCCACGGCGAGGTCGGCAAGGTCGGCGTCGCCATCGACTCGATCGAGGACATGCGGCTGCTGTTCGACGGCATCCCGCTGGACAAGGTCTCCACCTCGATGACGATCAACGCCCCGGGGTCGGTGCTGCTGCTGCTCTACCAGCTCGTCGCCGAGGAGGCCGGGGTGCCGGGCGCGGCGCTCAACGGCACCATCCAGAACGACATCCTCAAGGAGTACATCGCCCGGGGGACGTACATCTTCCCGCCGAAGCCGTCACTGCGGCTGGTGGCCGACACGTTCGCCTACTGCCGGGCGGAGGTGCCGAAGTGGAACACGATCTCCATCTCCGGCTACCACATGGCCGAGGCCGGCGCGACGCCCGCGCAGGAGATCGCGTTCACCCTGGCCAACGGCGTCGAGTACGTCCGGGCCGCGCTGGCCGCCGGGCTGGCCGTGGACGACTTCGCGCCCCGGCTGTCGTTCTTCTTCGTCGCCCGGACCACCCTGCTGGAGGAGGTGGCGAAGTTCCGCGCCGCCCGGCGGATCTGGGCCCGGCTGATGCGCGACGAGTTCGGCGCGAAGAACCCGAAGTCGACGATGCTCCGGTTCCACACCCAGACGGCGGGCGTGCAGCTCACCGCCCAGCAGCCCGAGGTGAACCTGGTCCGGGTGGCGATCCAGGGGCTGGGCGCGGTGCTCGGCGGCACCCAGTCGCTGCACACGAACAGCTTCGACGAGGCCATCGCGCTGCCCACCGAGAAGGCCGCCCGGCTGGCGCTGCGCACCCAGCAGGTCCTCGCGTACGAGACGGACCTGACCGCCACCGTCGACCCGTTCGCCGGGTCGTACGTGGTGGAGGCGATGACCGCCGAGATCGAGGCGGCGGTGGTGGCGCTGATGGGGCGGGTGGCCGACCACGGCTCGGTGGTGGACGCCATCGAGGCGGGCTTCCAGAAGCGGGAGATCGAGCAGTCGGCGTACACCATCGCCCAGGAGATCGACTCGGGTGAGCGGGTGGTGGTCGGCCTCAACCGGTTCACGATCGACGCCGACGAGCCGTACGAGCCGCTGCGGGTGGATCCGACGATCGAGGCGGCCCAGGCTGAGCGGCTGGCGAAGCTGCGGGTGGAGCGGGACAACGCGGCCGTCGAGCGCGCGCTGGGCGAGCTGCGTGCCGCCGCCGAGGGCACGGCGAACGTGTTGCCACCGATGAAGGAGGCGCTGCGGGCCCGGGGCACGGTGGGCGAGGTCTGCGGCACCCTGCGCCAGGTCTGGGGCACCTACCGCCCCAGCGACCGGTTCTGACTCCCTGCTTCGTCGATTGAGGGGTCGCGGGGCGTAATCGGCCGGGGCTAGGGTCGTCGGTGTGCGTGCCAGCCGGGGCGGCCCGGTGTGTGCCACCCGGGGCAGTGGGTAACCCGTTCGGGTGAACGGGACGGACAACGAGTGCGGGAGCATGCCGACCCGTCGTGTCACCGTCGGGAGTCGTCCGACCGCCGAGTGCGGTCGGTTAATTGTCTGAGCGGCGGTTCACCGAAGCGACTAATGCGACAATTCGGTAGCGACGGCCCCGGATCGAGGGTGATTTCGTGACCGCCGAGTCGGTTACGGGTTGTAGGAGGTGTGGGGCAGATGACGGCGTTCAACCGCGATCTACCTGCTGTCCCGCAGATTATGGAGCCCTCCCACCAGGGCTTTCGTGACGCTGCGCGGTCCGATCACTACGGGAATGATGTTGCACAGAGTCACCGTCGAAGGTCTAGGCTGGCGGCTGTCATCCCTGATGATCCATCCATTCCTAGTGATCGAGATTTCGACGTGACGAGTGCGTTGACGCTGCCGAACGGCAGCCACCTGGCGTCGTCGGCCTGGCCGGAGTCGCCGTCCGGGTCGCAGCCTTTGCCCTTCGAGCTCGACCATCTGCTCGCCCTCCGGGTGCCCGGCCTCGTCGCCACCCGCCGGCACCTCCACTCCCACCCGGAGCTCTCCGGCGAGGAGTTCGAGACGGCCGCCCTGATCGCCCGCGAGCTGTCCCTCGCCGGCCTGCGCCCCCGCCTGCTGCCGAAGGGCAACGGGGTCATCTGCGACATCGACGGCCGCCCCGACGGCCCGGTGGTCGCGCTGCGCGCCGACATCGACGCGCTGCCGCTGACCGACGTCAAGGACGTGCCCTACCGGTCCACGAAGGACGGCGTCTGCCACGCCTGCGGCCACGACGTGCACACCACCGTGCTGCTCGGCGTCGGTATGCTGCTGGCCCAGCTCGCCGACCTCGGCGAGCTGGACGGCCGGGTCCGGCTGATCTTCCAGCCGGCCGAGGAGATCCTGCCCTGCGGCTCGCTGGAGGTCATCGAGGCCGGCGGCCTCGACGACGTCGTGCAGATCTTCGCGCTGCACTGCGACCCCAACCAGCCCGTCGGCAAGGTCGGCCTGCGGGTCGGCCCGATCACCGCCGCCGCCGACAACGTCACCGTCCGGCTCACCGGCCCGGGCGGGCACACCGCCCGCCCGCACCTGACCGTCGACCTGGTCGACGCGCTCGGCCGGCTGGTCACCGAGGTGCCCGCCCTGGTCAGCCGCCGGGTGCCGGCCAACAGCGGGCTGCTGCTGGTGTTCGGCCACGCCTCGGCCGGCACCCGCTACAACGTGATCCCGTCCGAGGCGACCGCGTCCGGCACCCTGCGGGTGATGGACCGCGACACCTGGGACGAGGCCCCCAAGATCGTCGCTCAGGTGGTGCGGGACGTCATCGCCCCGACCGGCGCCACCGTCGATCTGGAATACCTGCGCGGCCGGCCCCCGGTCACCAACGACGCCAGGGCGATCCAGGTGCTGACCGCGGCGACCCACGCGGCGCTCGGCCCCGACGGGGTCGCCGAGACCCCGCAGAGCATGGGCGGCGAGGACTTCTCCTGGTACCTGGAATACGTCCCCGGCGCGCTGGCCCGGCTCGGTGTCGGCCGGTCCGGCCCGAACGTCGACCTGCACCGGGCCTCGTTCGACGTCGACGAGCGGGCCATCGCCGTAGGCGTCCGGGTCATGGTGCAGACCGCGCTGCGGGCACTGGCGGCGGCGCGCTGACGACCGGCGCCGGCGCTCGACGTCGGCGCCGCCGCAGCACCGCCACCAGCGCGGCCACCGGCACGCCGAGGGCCACCGCGAACGGCAGCAGCGCCCCGAGCACCGTCAGCAGCACGCCCAGCGAGGCGACGAACGCATTCCAGCCGCCGCGCAGGCCGACCATGAAGCCGGTGTCGGGCTCCGTGTCCCGGACGGCCGCCTCCGGCCCGACCAGGGTGAGGGTGATGGTGGAGAGCGCCGTCAGGTCGGCCAGCCGGCGCTTCTTCGCCTCCAGCGAGGCGAGGTCGGCCTCCCGCCTCGCCACCTCGCTCTCCAGCGTCACCAGGTCGCCGATCGTGGTGGCCCGCGCCAGCAGCTTGCGGCCGCTCTCGACCCGGGCCCGCTGGGTGGCGATCCGCGCGTCGAGGTCCACGGTCTCCTCGGTCACGTCCTCCGTGCGGATCGCCCGCTGCTCCTGCCGGCCGAGCCCCGCCAACTCCTCCAGCACGGCCGTGAACCGTTCCGCCGGCACCCGCAGTTGCAGCTCCGCCCGGGCGTCGACGGTCCCCCCGCTGCTGCGCTCGTCGCCGCCGACGAAGCCACCGACGCCGGTGACCGCCGTGACGGCGGACCGGGCGGCGGCGTCCACGTCGTCCACCCGTACCCGCATGGTTCCGGTGTAGATGATCGACCGCTGGTCGACCCGCAGGTCCGGTGACCCGCCGCCCGCGCCGGAGCGCGCCGCACCGGCGTCGGCACCCTGCTCCGCCTTCGCCCCGCCGGCCGGCGCCCCCTGCTCGGGTGCCACGGCCGCGGTGTCCTCCGCGCTGCCGCTCCCGCCGTCGGCGCTGCACCCGCCGACCGCCAGCAGCGCCACCAGCCCCACCGCGGTCCACAACCTGCGTCTCGCGTGTCCGTCCATCAACCGCTCCGATCGTCTGCGCCCCCCGTCGGGCGATACGTCAGACGTGAAGCGACGCCGCGCCGGTTCCGGCAGACTGCGCTCAGAGACATCACGATTAGGTCAATCGAGGAGTCACGATGCAGCTCACCAAGTACGCCCACTCCTGCCTGAGGGTCGAACACGACGGCGGGGTGCTGGTCGTCGACCCCGGCGTCTTCAGCGACCCGGCGGCGCTGGACGGGGCGGACGCGGTGCTGATCACCCACGAGCACCCCGACCACGTGGACGTCGCGGCGCTCACCCGGCAACTCGACCGCCGGCCGCTGCGCATCCACGGCCCGGCCACGCTGGCCGGCGTCCTCGGCGACGCGGCCGAGGCCCTGGAGCCGGTCGCGCCCGGCCAGTCGTTCACGGCGGCGGGCGTGCCCGTGCGCGCCCACGGTGGCCGGCACGCCGTCATCCACCCCGACATCCCGGTCGTGGACAACCTCGGATACCTGCTCGACGACGTCGTCTACCACCCCGGCGACTCCCTGGTGGTGCCCGAGGACGTCCAGGTGGACACGCTCTTCGCGCCGATCCACGCCCCCTGGTCGAAGTTCTCCGAGGTGCTCGACTTCATCCGCGCGGTAGCCCCGCGCCGCGCCTTCGCCCTGCACGACGGGCTGCTCAACGACAACGGGCTCGCCGTCCTCAACCGCCAGTACGCCGCACTGTCCGGGACCGACTACCAGCGTCTCGAGCCGGGCAGCCGGCTCGACGCCTGAGCCGTGCCGCCCCCGCAGGACCTCCTCCGGCGGCTCTACACCGAACCGCCGGAGACGTTCGTCGCCACCCGCGACGCCGCCGTCGCCGAGGCCCGGCGCTCCGGCGACCCGGCCACGGCCCGCCAGATCGCCCGGCTGCGCCGCCCCACCGTGGCCGCCTGGCTGGTCAACCTGCTCGCCCTGCGCCGCCCCGAGCTGGTCGCCGACCTGACCCGGCTCGCCGAGGCGCTGCGGGCCGCCCAGCGCGACCTGCGCGGCCCCCGGCTGCGGGAGCTCTCCGCCCAGCGGCGGGCGGCGGTCGCCGCGCTGGTCGCCGAGGCCCGCCGGCTGGCCGCCGACGCCGAGGGCGGCCCGCCGGCCGGGAAGCTGCCGTTGGGCGAGGTGGAGGCGACCCTCAACGCCGCGCTCTCCGACGCGGAGGTCGCCGAGCAGGTGCGCTCCGGCCAGCTGCTGCGGGCCGCCAGCTACGCCGGCTTCGGCGAGGTGCCCCGCCCCCAGCTCCGCCTGGTCACCGGCGGCGAGGAGCCGCCACCGCCCGCCGGCCCACCCGGTGGCTCCGGGCAGCGCGCCGCCGACCGGAAGGCCGAGCGGGCCACGCGAGAGGCCGACCGTGCCACCCGGGACGCGGAGCACGCCGCGCGGGCCGAGCGGGCCCGGCAGCGCCGGGTGCTGGAGCGGGAGTTGATGCGGGCGTGTACCGACCAGGAGCGGGCCGAGGCGGAGCTGGCCGGCGCGGCGGAGGCCGTGCACGACGGCGCCGAGGAACTCGCCGGCATCGAACGGTCGCTGGCCGAGCTGGAGCGGCGGCGCGCCCAGGCCGAACAGGAACTGAGCCGGCGGAAGCTGGCCTGCCGGGCGGCGGAACGGGCCGTCACCGCCGCCCGGCGCCGCACCGGCGAGGTCGAGGGCGCGATCGAGGCGGTGGACGCCGAAGAGGGGGCTGCCGCAGAAGGCCCCGGCGGGGCAGACTGGACCCGATGACGCCGGAGCAGGTCGCCGCCGCGAGCAAGCCGTTGGTGCTGGAGCTCGGGACGGAGTTCACCCGCTGTCCGGCCACCCTGCGCCGGGCCGGCCGGCTGGGCATCCCCGGCTGGGCCTTCCACATCGCCGGTCGGGCCGGGGCGCTGGGCGACGTCCGGGTCGCCACGGTGACCGCCGCCCTCGGCTTCGTCGCCCCCGACGCCGTCGCCGACGGGTGGGACGCAGCCGCCCTGGTGCTCCGCCCGTCGGAGGTGGCGGCGGCGTACCTGGCCGAATGCTGCCGGTGGGGCGCCGAGCAGCTGGCCACCATGACCGGGGTGAGCCGGCTGGCGACGCTGCTGCGCAGGGTGGTCGACGCGGCGGACGCCAGTGCGATGCCGCTCTTCGCGGCCTGGCGGGCCATGCCGCCGCCGGACGACTCACCGGCCGCCCGCGCCGCCGTCGGGCTGCTGCTGCTGCGGGAACACGTCGTCGGGGCATGCCTGCTGGCGGCGCGGGCCGGCGGGCTGACACCGCTGGAGGCGGTGCTGACCGCGCCGGCGGGGGAGGCCGCCGCGCTCGCCTGCGGGTGGCCGCCGCCGTATCCCCCGGTCGGGTCGCTGGTGCGCCGCCGGCTGTGGGCGGACGCGGTGACCGACCGGCTGATGTCGGCCGGCTTCCGGGCCCTCACCCCGACCGAGGGTGCCGAGCTGCTCGACCTGCTGACCGCCGCGCGCGCCTTGGCGCAAGGAAGGGCCCCTTGTTAACGCCTGAGGTAGAGAAGGGTCCCCCTCTCACCGAGCCGAGCGCGGGGAGCGGGGCGAGCGCGGGCGGGTGGGGGCGGGTGGGGTGAAAATGGGGGGCGCGGATCCCGGTCCGGCTGCCAGGATCGCGCCGTGACTCTTCCCGCTGGCTGGGCGGCACGCCGCCCCACCCTGGACGACGTACCCGCGATCCTCGCGGTCGTGCACGCCGCCGACACCTTCGCGATCGGCCACCCGGACTTCGACGCCGAAGACGTCGAGGCCGCCCTGACGGCACCCTTCTTCGACCCGGCGCGCGACTCCTGGCTGGTCAGCGACCCGCAGGGCCGGATCGTCGCCTGGTCGGTGGTGGACAACCCGACCGGGGTGGGTCGGGAGTTCGTCGACGTCCTCGTCGACCCGGAGCACGGCGCGGCGGTGCGCGCCCCGCTGCTCGCCCGGATGCTGGACCGGGTCGCCGAGCGGGTCGCCGAGCGGGGCCTGCCCGCGCTGACCGTCCGCGCCTCGGCGCATGGGCCGGAGACGCGGTGGGCTGCCGAGCTGACCGGGGCCGGTTTCACCCGGGTGAAGCGGTACCTGCGGATGAGCCGGGAGCTGGCCGGGCTGCCTGCCGAGCCGCCACTCCCGCCGGGGGTGACGGTCCGTCCGCTGCGCGCCGACGACGAGGCCGACCTGCGGCTGTTCCACCGGATCTTCGACACGGCGTTCCGGGACACCCCGGACTACGAGCCGGCCGGGTACGACCACTGGCGGGAGCACCTTCCCGCCTACGCCAGGACCTGGGACGAGTGGTTCGTCGCCGAGGTCGACGGGGAGCCGGCCGGCGCGTTGCAGTCGTCCGACCAGGCGTTGGAGCAGGACATGGGCTGGGTGCGTACCCTGTCGGTGCTGCCGGAGTGCCGGCGGCGCGGGGTGGGCGCCGCGCTGCTGCGCCGGGCCTTCGCGGTCTACGCGGCGAAGGGGCGACGCCACGCCGGCCTCGGCGTGGACCTGGCCAACCCGACCTCCCCGGCGACGCTCTACCGCTCGGTGGGGCTGCGCGAGATGCACTGGGCCGACATGTACGAGCGCAGCGTCCCTGCCGCCGGTGCGTGACGCGCCGCCGCAGCGTGACAGAAGACACCGCCGCAGCGTGACGGGCGACCCGTCGGTGTGGGCCAGGTGACCCCGCCCCGGGCCGCCGTGCGGCTCTTTCCGGGGAAGAGCAGACTGGAGGCGTGGGAGACGCGCTAGGCCGACGCGGTGCCGGTGGGGCGGGACCGCAGCTCGCTGACGTAGTCGTCGGGGGCGCCTGCCTTCTCGGCGGCGTTGGCGATCTCCGACAGGTACCAGGCCGTCGGCAGGCCGCCCTCGTAGCCGTCGAAGACGTAGATCCACGCGGTCACGTCACCGTCGAGGGTGGAGACCCGGACGTGCAGCTTCCGGTACGTCCCGGAGGCCACCCCCTCGATCTCGTCGAGCTGGGCGGCGTCGTACGGGTGGATGTCGTAGAGCGCCACGAACACCCGGTCACCGGGGGACTCGACGACGGTGCTGACCGCGCCCTCCCAGCCGATCACGCCCTCGCCGGCGAAGGTGAGCCGCCAGCCTTCCAGCCAGCCGACGCCGACCATCGGGGAGTGCGGGCAGTAGGCGCGCATCCGGGCGGGATCCAGGTTTGAGCCGTAGGCGGCGTAGTGACGCACGGCGATGACGATAGCCCGGCGGACGGGTGGGGGAGAATACGACGGTGCGTGTCGGACGTGTCGGGGAGAAGAAAGTCACTGTGAGCATGGACGAGGGGCGACAGCTGTGAGCCAGATCGTGATCATCGGCGGTGGGCCGGCCGGGTACGAGGCGGCCCTGGTCGCCGCCCAGTTGGACGCCGATGTCACCGTGGTGGAGGCCGAGGGGGCCGGCGGTGCGTGCGTGCTGTCCGACTGCGTCCCGTCGAAGACGTTCATCGCCAGCTCCTCGGTGGTCACCGGATACCGGGACACCGAGGAGTTCGGGGTGCACTCCGACGGGCTGGAGGCGGTGACCGTCGACGCGCGGGCCGTGCACGAGCGGGTCAAGCGGCTCGCCCTGCACCAGTCCGCCGACATCCACGCGAAGCTGGTGAAGGCCGGCGTCACCTTCGTCGCCGGCACGGCCCGGCTCGGCGAGGACATGCTGGGCCACACCCACCGCGTCGTCGTCACCCCGGCCGACGGCTCCGGGAAGCACTCGATCGACGCGTCGACCGTGCTGGTCGCCACCGGCGCCACCCCGCGCCAGCTCCCCACGGCCGTGCCGGACGGCGAGCGCATCCTGACCTGGCGGCAGGTGTACGACCTGCCCCACCTGCCCGAGCACCTGATCGTGGTCGGCTCCGGCGTCACCGGCGCCGAGTTCGCCAGCGCATACCTCGCCATGGGGGTCCCGGTCACCCTCGTCTCCAGCCGGGACCGGGTGATGCCGCACGAGGACGCCGACGCCGCCATGGCGATCGAGCGGGTGTTCCGTTCCCGGGGCATGACGATCCTCAACAACTCCCGCGCGGAGGGCGTGCGGCGTACCGCCGACGGGGTGGAGGTGGAGCTGGCCGACGGCCGGCTGGTGCAGGGCTCGCACGCGCTCATCGCGGTCGGCTCGATCCCCAACACCGCCGGCCTCGGCCTCGCCGAGTACGGCGTGGAGCTGGCCCGGGGCGGCTACGTGACCGTCGACCGGGTGTCGCGCACCAACGTCCCCGGGGTCTACGCCGCCGGCGACTGCACGGGGGTGCTGCCGCTGGCCAGCGTCGCCGCGATGCAGGGCCGGATCGCGATGTGGCACGCGCTCGGCGAGGCGGTCCGGCCGCTGCGGCTGCGCACGGTCGCCGCGAACGTCTTCACCGACCCGGAGCTGGCCACCGTCGGCGTCTCCCAGGACGAGGTGGACGCGGGCCGGACCCCGGCCCGCCAGGTGATGCTGCCGCTGTCGGGCAACGCGCGGGCGAAGATGGACGACCTCGCCGACGGCTTCGTGAAGCTGTTCTGCCGCCCGGCCAGCGGCCAGGTGATCGGCGGTGTGGTGGTGGCACCGAAGGCCAGCGAGCTGATCCTGCCGATCACGATGGCGGTGGAGAACAACCTCACGGTCAACGAGCTGGCCCACACCATCACGATCTACCCGAGCCTGTCGGGCTCGATCACCGAGGCGGCCCGCCAGCTCATGCTCCACGAGCTGGAGTAGCCGTCCGCTCTCCCACAGGGTCAGTCGGTCGGGGGTTCGGGGCGGGCGCGGCGGGCGCCGAGGGCGGTCATCGCCCACCCGGCCGCCGCGAAGCCGGCCGCCGCCGCCCCGGCGATCACCAGCAGCTGCCAGGCCGACTCGGTCAGCGCCGTGCCGCCGAGGTGCCCGATCATCGTCCCGTAGGTGGCCCAGCCGGCCGCCGCCAGCGCCTCGTACGCGAGGAACAGCCGGTACGGGTAGCGGCTGCGACCGGCGGCGAAGCAGGCGGCCATCCGGCCGCCGGGCACGAAGCGGCAGAGCAGGATCACCAGCGGCCCCGGCTGGCGCAGCCCCCGGGTCACCCGGCCGGCGATCCGGCGGGCCCGGCCGGGTGCGTCGGTCGGGGCGGGCCGGCGGTCCGGTGCGCGCCGGCCGAGCAGGTAGCAGGCGAGGTCGCCGGCGAAGACGCCGAGGGCGCCGACGCCGATGGTCACCGGCAGGCTCAGCCCGCCGTAGACGGTGAGCGCGCCGCCGGTGATCATCAGGACCTGCGTGGGCACGACCGGGACGAAGGCGTCGACGGCCAGCAACCCGAGCAGGGCCAGGTAGGTCCAGAGCGGCGAGGCGACGCTGGTCAGTAGCTCAGGCACGACAACCACCTCGCCGGGTCGGGCCGATCGGGTGCACCGAGCCTGACGGCGTGTCCGGCGTCACCGCAGCCCACCCCGGCCGGTGGTGACCGCCGACACGGCCCGACGGGCCGGCAACCGTGGCGTACGGGTGGAGGCGGTCGCCGCGTTCGTGACGAGCGGCGTACCGTTGTCGACGCGCGGCACCGCACGTCGGGCCCTCGTTCCCGACGACCGGGCCGCCAGGGCCGCCGGCAGGTCCCGTGCCGGCGGCCCGCCCGTGTCACGACGCTCAGCCCTGGACCGAGGCGGGCTGCGGCTCCGGTTCGCCGCCGACGACCGGGTCCGGCTGGCTGAACTGGGCCTGGTGGAGCCGGTGGTACGCGCCCCGGGCGGCCAGCAGCTGCTCGTGGGTGCCCTGCTCGACGATGCGGCCGTTCTCCATCATCAGGATCAGGTCCGCGTCGCGGATGGTGGACAGGCGGTGGGCGATGACGAAGCTCGTCCGGTCGGAGCGCAGCGCCGCCATGGCCCGCTGGAGCAGCACCTCGGTGCGGGTGTCCACCGAGCTGGTCGCCTCGTCGAGGATCAGCAGCGACGGCTCGGCCAGGAACGCCCGGGCGATGGTGACGAGCTGCTTCTCGCCCGCGCTGACGTTGCTGCCCTCGGAGTCGATGACGGTGTCGTAGCCGTCGGGGAGGCTGCGCACGAAGCGGTCCACGAACGTGGCCCGGGCGGCGGCGACGATCTCCTCCTCGCTCGCGCCCGGCCGGCCGTACGCGATGTTGTCGCGGATCGTGCCGCCGAAGAGCCAGGTGTCCTGGAGCACCATGCCGATCCGGCCGCGCAGGTCGTCGCGGCGCAGCGCGGTGATGTCGACCCCGTCGAGGGTGATCCGGCCGGCGTCCAGCTCGTAGAAGCGCATGACCAGGTTGACCAGGGTGGTCTTGCCGGCCCCGGTCGGCCCGACGATGGCCACCGTGTGCCCCGGCTCGGCGACCAGCGACAGGTCGGAGATCAGCGGCTTGTCCGGCTCGTACCGGAAGGAGACGTGCTCGAACTCGACGCGGCCGTGCGGGTCGGCGACCCGGGCCGGCGTGGCCGGGTCCGGGCTCTGCTCCTCGGCGTCGAGCACCGCGAACACCCGCTCGGCGGAGGCCACCCCGGACTGGAGCAGGTTGGCCATCGAGGCGACCTGGGTCAGCGGCTGGGTGAACTGCCGCGAGTACTGGATGAACGCCTGCACGTCGCCGAGGCTCATCGTGCCCGACGCCACCCGCAGCCCGCCGACCACGGCGATCGCGACGTAGCTGAGGTTCCCGATGAACATCATCGCCGGCATGATGATCCCGGAGATGAACTGCGCCCCGAAGCTGGCCCGGAACAGCTCGTCGTTCTTGGCGGTGAACGCGGCCTCGACCTCGCGCTGGCGGCCGAAGACCTTGACCAGCTCGTGGCCGGTGAACGCCTCCTCGATCTGGCCGTTCAGCTCGCCGGTGTGCGTCCACTGGGCGATGAACCGCTGCTGCGAACGCTTCGCGATCACGCCGGTGACCACCACCGACAGCGGCACCGCGACCAGGGCCACCAGCGCCAGCAACGGCGAGATCCAGAACATCATGGCCAGTACGCCGACCACGGTCAGCAGCGAGGTGAGCAACTGGCTCAGCGTCTGCTGGAGGGTCTGCGAGATGTTGTCGATGTCGTTGGTGACCCGGCTGAGCAGCTCGCCCCGGGGCTGCCGGTCGAAGTACGGCAGCGGCAGCCGGTTCAGCTTGTCCTCGACGTCGGCGCGCAGCCGCAGCACGGTGCGCTGCACCACCCCGTTGAGCAGCCAGCCCTGCCACCACATGAGCAGGCTGGCCGCCAGGTAGAGGGCGAGTACGAACAGCAGCACCCGGGCCAGGGCGGTGAAGTCGATGCCCACCCCGGGCACCACGTCCATCCGGGCCAGCATGTCGGCGAAGTTGTCGTTGCCGGCCGCGCGGGCCGCCGCGACGGCCTGCTCGGCGGTGGTCCCGGCCGGGAACTGCCGGCCGATCACCCCGCTGAAGATCAGGTCGGTGGCGTGGCCGAGCACCTTCGGCCCGTACACGCCGAAACCGACGCTGACCAGCGCGAGGGTGACGATGACGGCCAGCTGGAGGCGGTGCGGCCGCAACCGGCGCAGCAGCCGCCGGGCGGACGGCCCGAAGTTCATCGACTTCTCGGCCGGCATGCCGGCGCCCATCCACGGCGGGCCGCCGCGCTGGCCGCCGGGGGGCAGCCGCTTCGGGGTCGCCCCCTCCGCCGCGCCGTTCGTCGCCGGCCGCCGCGCGGCGGGCCGCTGATCCGGTACGGCCGTCATGCCGGCACCCCCGCCGTCTGCTGGGAGGCGACGATCTCCGCGTACGTCGGGCAGTCTTCCAGTAGTTCGGCGTGTCGGCCCATCCCGACGATGCCCCCGTCCTCGAGCACGATGATCTGGTCGGCGTCGACGATCGTGGAGACCCGCTGGGCCACGATCACCACCGCCGCGTCCCTGGTGACCGGCCGCAGCGCCGCCCGCAGCCGGGCGTCTGTGCCGAGGTCGAGCGCCGAGAACGAGTCGTCGAACAGGTAGACCTCCGGCTTGCGCACCAGGGCGCGGGCGATCGCGAGGCGCTGCCGCTGCCCGCCGGAGACGTTGGTGCCGCCCTGCGCGATCGGGGCGTCCAGCCCCTCGGGTAGCTCGGCGACGAAGTCGCGTGCCTGGGCGATCTCCAGGGCGGCCCAGAGCTCGGCGTCGGTGGCGTCCGGGTTGCCGTACCGCAGGTTGCTGGCGATCGTGCCGCTGAACAGGTACGGCCGCTGCGGCACCAGCCCGATCCGTCGCCACAGCTCGTCCGGGGCTAGCTCGCGCACGTCCACCCCGTCGACCAGCACCGCCCCGGCGGTCGCGTCGACCAGCCGGGGGATCAGCGTCAGCAGGGTCGTCTTGCCGGCCCCCGTGCTGCCGATGACGGCCGTGGTGCGCCCGGCGCTCGCCCGGAACGAGATGTCGTGCAGCACCGGCGCGCTCGCCCCCGGGTACTGGAACCGGACGTCGCGCAGCTCCAGCTCGCCCCGGCCGGTCACCTCGGTCACCGGCGCAGCCGGCGGGACGACCGTCGACTCGGTGTCCAGCACCTCGACGATCCGCTCGGCGCAGACCGCAGCGCGGGGAACCATCATCAGCATGAAGGTGGCCATCATGACGGCCATCAGGATCTGCATGAGGTATTGCAGGAAGGCGGTGAGCGCGCCGACCTGGATCTGGCCGGCGTCGACGCGTTCCGCGCCGAACCAGAGCACGGCGATGCTGGAGACGTTGAGCACCAGCATCACGACGGGGAAGATCAGGGCCATCAGCCGGCCGGTGCGCAGGGCGGTCGCCGTGAGGTCGGCGTTCGCGCGGCCGAAGCGCTCCGTCTCGTACGGCTCCCGGACGAACGCCCGGACCACCCGGATGCCGGTGATCTGCTCGCGCAGGACGCGGTTGACCGCGTCGATCCGGGTCTGCATCAGCCGGAACCCGGGCACCATCCGTCGGATGATCAGGCCGAGCGCGAGCGCCAGCACCGGGACGCTGACCAGCATCAGCCAGGACAGCCCGATGTCCTCCCGCAACGCCATCACCACCCCGCCGACGCTCATGATCGGCGCGGCGACCAGCATCGTGCAGCTCATCAGGACGAGCATCTGCACCTGCTGCACGTCGTTGGTGTTGCGGGTGATCAGCGAGGGTGCGCCGAAGCGGGCCACCTCGCGGGCGGAGAACCGGTTGACGTGGGCGAAGACCTCGGCGCGTACGTCCCGGCCGAAGCCCATCGCCGTGCGCGCACCGAGATAGACCGCAGCGGTGGAGCAGGCGATCTGCACCAGGCTGACCAGCAGCATCCAGCCACCCGTACGCATGATGTAGCCGGTGTCGCCCCGGGCCACGCCCTGGTCGATGATGTCGGCGTTGAGGCTCGGCAGGTAGAGCGAGGCCATCGTGCCGACGAACTGGAACGCCACCACTGCCTGAAGCGGCCGATGGTACGGGCGCAGGTATGCGCGGAGCAGCCGGATCAGCACGCCGAGGTCTCCGGTCTCGTGTCGGGGGTCGTCATCTGCTTCTCCTCTTCACTGCCGATGATCTCGAGCAGGAACTGCCGGATCACGGCCGCCTTCGCCGGGTCGGCGTCGACCGAGGTCATGGGTCGTCCGGACTGCATGAGGGTGGTGAGCGCGGCGACCCGTTCCCGGCCGGCGGGGGTCAGGACGAGCCGCACGCTGCGCCGGTCGGCGCCGTCGCGCTGCCGTTCGACCAAGCCGTCGCGCTCCAGCGTGTCGACGATGCCGGTGAGAGTGGCCGGGCGGATGAAGCACGCCTCGGCGACCGCCCGGTGGGGCAGCTCGCCGTGCCGGGCCAGGGCCATGAGGGTGACCATGCCCGCGTGGGTGAGACCGTGCTCCTCGGCGAGATGGCGGTTCCACCGCTGGCCGACGATGTGGCCGGCGGTCACCAGCAGCCGGCCGAGCGGCACGTCCTCCAGCCTGATCAGGTCCATGCGGTCATGTTAGCTCCCTGATAATCAGGCCCCAAACGAAATAGCGGCGGCGAGGAAGACCACCTGAAGCAACGCGCGAGGGCGAGAAGGGAACCCTTCTCACCGGCGTCAGCGGGGGTCACCAGCTCGTCGGGAGGGGCATCCCCTCGGTGTAGCCCGCCGTGCTCTGCACCCCGACCAGCGCCCGCTCCGCGAACTCCGGCAGGCTGCGCGCGCCCGCGTACGTGCACGCGCTGCGTACCCCGGAAATGATCTCGTCGATCAGGTCCTCGACGCCGGGGCGGTCCGGGTCGAGGTACATCCGGGCCGAGGAGATGCCCTCCTCGAAGATCCCCTTGCGGGCCCGGTCGAACGCCCCGTCCTCGGCCGTACGCGCGCTTACCGCCCGGGACGAGGCCATCCCGAAGCTCTCCTTGTACCGCCGGCCGTCCGCGTCCGTGTACAGGTCGCCGGGGGACTCGTAGGTGCCGGCGAACCAGGACCCGATCATCACGTTCGACGCGCCTGCGGCCAGCGCCAGCGCCACGTCGCGCGGGTGCCGTACCCCGCCGTCGGCCCACACGTGCCGGCCCAGGTCCCGTGCCGCCGCCGCGCAGTCCAGCACCGCGGAGAACTGCGGTCGCCCCACCCCGGTCATCATCCGGGTGGTGCACATCGCGCCCGGCCCGACGCCCACCTTCACGATGTCGGCACCGGCCTCGACGAGGTCGCGTACCCCGTCGGCGGTGACGACGTTGCCGGCCGCGACCGGGACGCCCGGGTCGAGCCTGCGCACCGCCCGCAGCGCGGCGATCATCCGCTCCTGGTGCCCGTGCGCGGTGTCCACCACCAGGGTGTCGACCCCGGCCTCCAGCAGCGCGGCGGCCTTGCCCGTGACGTCGCCGTTGATGCCGACGGCCGCCGCGATCCGCAGCCGGCCCCGGTCGTCCACCGCCGGGGTGTAGAGGGTCGCGCGCAGCGCGCCCTTGCGGGTCAGCACCCCGACGAGCCGGCCGTCGCCGTCCACCACCGGCGCGAGCCGCCGCCGGGCCGCCGAGAGCCGGTCGAATCCGGTACGCGGGTCCGCGTCCGCCGGCACCGTGTGCAGCTCGGTCGACATCACGTGCCGGAGCTGGGCGAACCGGTCCACCCCCAGGGTGTCCGCCTCCGTCACCACGCCCAGCGGGCGGCCGGCCTCGTCGACCACCACCACCGCGCCGTGCGACCGCTTCGGCAGCAGGTGGATGGCGTCGCCGACGGTGTCGGTCGGGCCGAGCGTGATCGCCGTGTCGTGCACCAGGTGCCGCCGCTTGACCCAGCCGACGACGTTGGCCACCACCTCGATCGGGATGTCCTGCGGGATCACCGCGATCGCGCCGCGCCGGGCGACGGTCTCGGCCATCCGCCGGCCGGCCACCGCCGTCATGTTCGCCACCACCAGCGGGATGGTGGTGCCCGTGCCGTCCGAGGTGGCCAGGTCGACGTCCAGCCGGGAGCCGACCTCGGAGCGGGCCGGCGCCATGAAGACGTCGTTGTAGGTCAGGTCGTGCGCGGGGACCGCGCCATGAAGGAACCGCACCCGGCCATCATTCCCGGACCTGGGCCCCGCCGCCCGCGGTGGTCGCGGAAAACACCCCGGCCGCGCTGGTCCGCCGCCGATCCCACCCGGCGCCTGCGCCGCCGCCCTCACCGCCGCCTGCGCCCGCGTTCTCGCCTGCGGCGTGGTTAGGAGGGGGCCCTTCCTTGCACCTCAGGCGATCGTGCAGATGGGGGAGCCGGCGGTGACGACCACGCCGACCTCGGCGGCCAGCCCGTTGACCGTGCCCGCCTTGTGCGCGTGCAGCGGCTGCTCCATCTTCATCGCCTCCAGCACGACGACCAGGTCACCCTCGGCGACGGTGTCCCCGTCCGCCACGGCGATCTTCACGATCGTGCCCTGCATCGGTGAGGTGAGCGCGTCGCCGTCGACCGTCGCGCCGGCCTTGGCCCCGCCGCCCCGGCGGGCCGGCTTCCGCGCGGCGGGCGCGGCGGCGGCCGTACCCGCGCCGAGGCCGGCGGGGAGGGTCACCTCCAGCCGCTTGCCGCCCACCTCGACCACGACGGTCTCCCGCTGGGCCAGGCCCTCGGCGGGGCCGGCGGCGGCGGTGAACGGGGGGACCGTGTTGTCGAACTCGGTCTCGATCCACCGGGTGTGCACGGTGAAGGGTGCGGCGGTGAACGCGGGGTCGCGCACCACCAGGCGGTGGAACGGCAGCGCGGTGGCCATTCCCTCGACGACCATCTCGTCCAGCGCCCGCCGGGCCCGCTCCAGGGCCTCGGTGCGGGTCTCGCCGGTGACGATCACCTTGGCCAGCAGCGAGTCGAAGTTGCCGCCGATCACGTCGCCGGCGCAGATGCCGGTGTCCACCCGTACGCCGGGCCCGGTGGGCAGCCGCAGCGCGGTGACGGTGCCGGGGGCGGGCAGGAAGTTGCGGCCCGGGTCCTCGCCGTTGATCCGGAACTCGATGGAGTGACCGCGCGGGGCCGGGTCCTCGGCCAGCCGCAGCTTCTCGCCGTCGGCGATGCGGAACTGCTCGCGTACGAGGTCGATGCCGGCGGTCTCCTCGGTGACCGGGTGCTCGACCTGGAGGCGGGTGTTGACCTCCAGGAAGGAGATGGTGCCGTCCGCGCCGACCAGGTATTCCACCGTGCCGGCGCCGTGGTAGCCGGCCTCCCGGCAGATCGCCTTCGCGCTGTCGTGGATCTGCCGGCGCTGGGCGTCGGTGAGGAACGGCGCGGGGGCCTCCTCGACGAGCTTCTGGTGCCGGCGTTGCAGCGAGCAGTCCCGGGTGCCGACGACGACCACGTTGCCGTGTTGGTCGGCCAGGACCTGGGCCTCGACGTGCCGGGGCTGGTCCAGGTACCGCTCGACGAAGCACTCGCCCCGGCCGAACGCGGCGACCGCCTCGCGGGTGGCCGACTCGAACAGGTGCGGGATCTCCTCCATCGTGCGGGCCACCTTGAGGCCGCGCCCGCCGCCGCCGAAGGCGGCCTTGATGGCCACGGGCAGGCCGTGCTCGACCGCGAACGCGGTCACCTCGTCGGGACCGGCGACCGGGTCGGGGGTGCCGGGGACCAGGGGCGCGCCGGCCCGCTGGGCGATGTGCCGGGCGGTGACCTTGTCGCCGAGATCGCGGATCGCCTGCGGGGTCGGGCCGATCCAGGTCAGGCCCGCGTCGAGGACGGCCTGGGCGAAGTCGGCGTTCTCGGCGAGGAAGCCGTACCCGGGGTGGACGGCGTCCGCCCCCGCCTGCGCGGCGACCGCGATCAGCTTGTCGATCCGCAGGTACGTCTCGGCGGCGGTGTCGCCGTCCAGGGCGTACGCCTCGTCGGCCAGGGTGGCGTGCAGGGCGTCCCGGTCGGAGTCCGCGTAGATGGCGACGCTGCCCAGGCCGGCGTCGCGGCAGGCGCGGATGACGCGGACGGCGATCTCGCCTCGGTTGGCGATGAGTACCTTGCGCACCTCGTGGCTCCTCCCGGGATGTTACTGACGGGGAGTTTATCGGCCGGCATCGTCACCCTAACGATCGCTCAGTGTGGGATGTGGCACTGTCCCGCGGCCGATAGTCAAACTTGTCTAATACGCTTCTCCGGTGTCTGCCACTCGCATGATGATCCTCGGCCTGGTCAAGTGGATGCAGCCGGTGCACGGCTACGACGTCCGCCGCGAGCTGCTCAGTTGGGGCGCCGACAAGTGGGCCAACGTGCAGCCCGGCTCGATCTACCATGCGCTGCGCAAGCTCGGTGAGGAGGGGCTGCTCCGCGCGGTCGCCACTGAGCAGGTCGGCGCCCGGCCGGCCCGGACGACGTACGAGATCACCCCGAAGGGGGTCGACGAGTTCGAGACCCTGCTGCGCGACCTGTGGTGGGGCAATCATCAGACGAACGATCCGTTCGTGGCGGCGTTCGCGTTCCTGCCGGCGCTGCCGAGGCCGGAGGCGGCAGCCGCGTTGCGCAGTCGGGGGCAGGTGCTGCGGGCCGGCGTGGAGGGCATGCGCGCCTCGATGGAGTCCTCCTGGATCCGCGACTCCAAGCCGGTCGGCGTGAGCTGGATGTACGAGCTGTGGATCGCCCGAGGGGAGGTCGAGGCGGCCTGGTGCGAGCGGATCGCCGACCGGATCGAGGCCGGCGTGCCGTACCTGCCGGAGGGTCTGGCCGGTCGGGACGGCTGGGACGTCGCGGAGGGAAGGGAATAGGCGTAATAGTCAAAGTTGACTAGAGAAGTTATATCGCGTTAGCCTCGCCGGGACGTTCCGGGGCCGCCCGCGCGGCGTGGCGTCCCCGGGGAAGGGCCGGTCCCGTCCGGCCAAGGACGACCAGGAGCGAAGATGATCCAGACCAGAGGGCTGCGGAAGTCGTTCCGCTCCCGCGCCGGTCGACAGCACAAGACGGTCGACGCCGTCCGCGGCGTCGACCTGGACGTCGCCGAGGGGGAGATCTTCGGGTTCCTCGGCCCCAACGGCGCCGGCAAGACCACCACCCTGCGCATGCTGGCCACCCTCATCGCCCCCGACGGCGGCCAGGCCACCATCGCCGGGGCCGACCTGCTGCGCGACCCCGCCGAGGTGCGCCGCCGCATCGGGTACGTCGCCCAGGGCGGCAGCACGTGGGACGACTGCACCGCCCGCGAGGAGCTGGTCCTGCACGCCCGGATGTACGGCATCGGCAAGGCCGACGCCCACCGCCGCGCCGGACGCGCCCTCGCCGCCTTCCAGCTCACCGAGTACGCCGACCGCAAGTGCAAGACCTACTCCGGCGGTCAGCGCCGCCGCGTCGAGATCGCCCTCGGCATCATCCACGACCCGCGCATCGTCTTCCTCGACGAGCCGACCAGCGGCCTCGACCCGCAGAGCCGCGCCCACATGTGGGACGAGATCCGTCGGCTGCGCGCCGAGGGGATGACCGTCTTCATCACCACGCACTACCTCGACGAGGCCGACGCGCTCTGCGACCGTATCGCGATCATGGACCACGGCGAGGTGGTCGCCGAGGGCACCCCGGCGGGGCTGAAGCGCGAGATCTCCGGCGAGGTGCTGCTCGTCGGGCTCGACACCGCCGCCACCGGACAGGCCGCCGAACTGCTCGACACCGAGCCGTACGTCGCCAAGCTGGAGACCGTCGACGGCGGCGGCCTGCGGCTGACCGTCGACGAGGGGGCGACCGCCATCCCGCAGGTCCTGCGCCGCCTCGACCAGGCCGGCCTCGGGCTCAGCTCGATCGAGCTGCACCGCCCCAGCCTCGACGACGTCTTCCTCACCAAGACCGGCCGCTCGCTGCGCGAGTCCTGACCTCCCCGGAGTCGATAATGAAGTTCGCCCGCGACACCTGGCTCGTCTTCCAGCGCCAAGCGCAGCTCCTGCTCCGCAACCCGGTCTGGATCTTCGTCGGCGTCTTCCAGCCGGTGATGTACCTGCTGCTCTTCGCCCCGCTGCTCAAACCGGCGCTGAACGCGCCGACCCAGGCCGAGGCGTACAAGATCTTCGTGCCCGGCCTGCTGGTGCTGCTGGCCATCTTCGGCGGCCTCTTCCAGGGCTTCGGCCTGATCGCCGAACTGCGCGCCGGGGTCATCGAACGGTCCCGGGTCACCCCGGTCAGCCGGCTCGCGCTGCTGCTCGGCCGGGCCCTGCGCGACGTCGTGTCGCTGCTCGCCCAGGCCGTCATCATCACCCTGCTCGCGCTCCTGTTCGAGCTGCGGGTGTTCATCGGCGACCTGCTGCTGGCGTACCTGATGCTCGCCCTCATCGCGCTGATGACCGCCGCCGTCTCCTACGGAGTCGCGCTCAAGGTCAAGAGCGAGGACGCCCTCGCCCCGCTGATGAACACCGTCGCCCAGCCGGTGCTGCTGCTCTCCGGCATCCTGCTGCCGCTCACCTACGCTCCCGGCTGGCTCAAGGGCATCGCCGAGTGGAACCCGTTCTCCTGGGCCGTGGACGGCACCCGGGCCCTCTTCGTCGGTGACCTCGGCAACGACAAGGTCTGGCAGGGCCTGACCATCATCGCGGTGCTGGCCGCCGCCAGTGTCGCCTGGGCCGCCCGCCAGTTCGCCCGCAGCGTCCGCTGAGGTGGTAAGGAGGGGCCCCTTGTTAACGCATTCTGTATAGGAAGGGCCCCTTCCTGACACCGTGCCCCGCTGCACCTCACCTTGAGCGGGGTGCGGCGGGGCACGTGACGCCGGGGACCTGGAACGATCGGCCCGTCGGGGCCCGTCAGCGCACCCGGGCCAGGGTCAGCCCGTCGGCGATCGGCAGCAGCACCGGTTCCACCCGGACGTCGGCCATCACCTCGTCGTTGAACGCGGCGACGGCCCGGTCGTCGGCGTTGCCCGGAGCGAGCACCCGACCCCCACGCAGGGTGTTGTCCACCGCGACGATCCCGCCCGGGCGCATGCGGGGCACCAGCTCCGCCCAGTAGACCGGGTAGCCGACCTTGTCCGCGTCGATGAACGCGAAGTCCAGACTCCGCTCGTACGGCAGCTCGCGCAGCGTGTCCCCGGCCGGCCCGATCCGCAGGTCGACCCGGTCGGCGACCCCGGCCCGCGCCCAGTACCGCCGCGCCACGTCCGTGTACTTTTCCGAGATGTCGAAGCAGGTCAACCGCCCGTCCTCGGCCAGCCCTCGCGCGATCGCCAGCGAGGACATCCCGGTGAAGGTGCCCACCTCCACCGCCCGCCGCGCCCCGATCAACCGGGTGAGGAACGTCAGGAACGCGGCCTGCTCCGGGGCCACCTGCATCCTCGCCTCGGCGGGCAGCGCGGCGAGGGTCTCCTCGACCAGGTCCCGCATCACCTCGTCCGGGGCCGAGCCGTGGGCCACCACGTACGCGTGCAGTTCCGGGGTCAGGGGCAGCGACTTCGTCGTCATGACCGGACCGCATCCAGCGCCTCGACCGACTGGCCGCCCGGCGCGACCTTCGTCCACAGGTCGATGATCCGCAGGTCCAGCTCGCCGAGGAGGCGGCGCAGCAGTGGCAGGGAAAGCCCGACCACCGTGCCCGGGTCGCCGTCGACACCCTCCAGGAACGCCCCACCCAAGCCGTCGATGGTGAACGCGCCGGCGACCGCGAGCGGCTCGCCCGTCGCGACGTACGCCGCGATCTCCTCGTCGCTGACCTCGGCGAACCGTACGGTGGTCGAGGCGACCCCCTCGGCGCGCGTCTCGTGGATGACGTCGATCAGGCAGTGCCCGGTGTGCAGCACCCCGCTGCGCCCCCGCATCCGCTCCCAACGCCGGGTCGCGTCCGCCTCGCCGGCCGGCTTGCCGAGGATCTCGCCGTCGAAGGCGAGCACCGAGTCGCAGCCGAGCACCAGCGTCCGCTCGTCGGCGGAGGGCCGCAGCCGGCCGACGACCGCCTGCGCCTTCAGCCGGGCCAGCTCCAGGCACAGGTCCTCGGCCTGTTCGCTGACCACCTGGGACTCGTCGACCCCGCTGACCAGCACATCTGGTTCGATACCGGCGGCGTGGAGGAGCTTGCGGCGGGCAGGGCTCGCCGACGCGAGCACGAGTCGGAGCGAAATCGAGTTCGACACGTCGCCGACGCTACCGGTTCCTCGACCCGCGTCGCCCCCGCCTGGCCGTTGACCCGTCCGCCCCTTGATCGACTCCAGGCCGCCGGGCGTCCAGCTCGTTGTTCCACGCCATGTCGCCGGGCGTCCAGCTCGTTGATCCACGCCATGTCGCCAGGCGTCCAGCTCGTTGATCCACGCCATGTCGCCGACATGGCGGTATCCCACCCACTCCGATACCCCAATGTCGCCGACATGGCGTCACTGTTGGTGGTTCACCGGCTTATCCGCGGCGGCGGATCGTCACTCAACCGCCGGCGCCGTGCTACCAGCGCCCAGGCTCCCGCAGCAGCCACGATCACTCCCAAAGTGGCCAAACCTCGGGCTGTCGACCCGTCGTCACCCTCGTCGGTCGACTCCGCAACCGCCGTCGTGGTCGGCCCGGTCGCATCCGGCGCATCCGCCGTCGCCGATTCGAAACCCACCGGGGGTACGTCTGCCGTGAGCGCCGCGACCAGGTCGATGACGCCGTAGCCGTACTCGTCGTCACGGCCGGGCGGCCCCTTGTCGACGGCGGTGGCAGTGAGGCGGTGGACGACCTCCGAGGCTGGCAGGTCGGGGTACTTGGACCGGACAAGAGCAGCGGCCCCCGCGACTATCGCAGTGGCACTGGAGGTGCCGGTTCCCTTGGAGTACTTCCCGCCATAGCTGGTGCTGTAGATATCGACCGCTGGTGCGGCGAGATCGACTTCTGCGCCGGCCACTGAGATGGCCGCGTGTTTTCCGTCCCGATCGGTCCCGCTAACCGCGATTACTCCTTCCTCCGAAGCGGGGTAGGTGACCCTCGCGTCTTCAGGCGCATTGCCTGCGGCTGCGATGATTACGATATTCGAGGCAGATGCGCGCTTGACTGCTTGGGTGAGTCTCTGGCTAGAACTTCCCCCGCTGGAAATGCTGATCACATCGACGCCTCTTGCGATAGCGTACTCGATCCCCTGAGCTAACGCATCCGGCTCCCCGTCGCCATTGGGTGGAGAGCTGAAGATGGGCAAGATCTTTGCTTCAGGGGCGATTCCGAGTGCGCCAATATTGCCACCCCGGCCATGAGCTGCAATTAGTCCAGCCATCGAAGTTCCGTGGCTGTCCAGGTCGAGCCCCCCGTTTCCCTTACCGCCTGGGAGAATGTCTATCCCGGAAAGTAAGTTGCCGCGCAAGTCGGGATGTGGATCAACTCCTGTGTCGGGCACTGCGATAGTGATTCCTTGGCCTCGACTCATTCGATGTGCCTGAGCGACATTTAGATAACGTAAATGCCACTGGTCGGCCCGGATTCGAGCTGCTCCGTCTTCCCTGAGTGCGACATGGTGGGGGGTGGCTATAGCGGGAAGTGGGATTGAGGCTGGACTTGTAGCGAGAAATGTTGCGCATAAAATGCGCTGCGTGATTTGGCTATCGATCGAAGCCAATGGCTGGTCCAGGGTCGATAGGGCCATCGTCGTCAGGCGGTCGCACTATTGGGGCTACTCCAGGATCGGTTTGCCAGGGGTGGTCGGGGTCCCAGCGTTGTGCCTCCCGCTCACGTCGACCTTCTTGCTGATTTCGTCCAATCGAACTTCCGGGGGCAGGGTTGCTGCCCACGCCAGGGGAGCCGCCGAAGGGGGGAGTAAAATGTCCCGTTCCGAAATGCATACTGCGGCCTGCGCCTGGACGAGAGCCGGCCGCTCCGCTCGGGGCGGTGCCCGCTCCGCCGCCGCCGATTACGCCACCGATTGGATTGATTCGGCGGGTCGGGTTGGTGCTCCCAGGCTGCCCTAAACCCATGCCCGGAGTGGTGCCGATCAAGCCCCCGGGCGGCATCGATAGAGGTGTCTTGGGGGTGATTTGGGGTGCCCCGTTGGAGCCGCCGATTGCTCTGGAGCCTGTACTCAAATGATCGGGAAGTGCGCCGGAGGCGGGTTGGCGGCTGCTGGTATTTGGGAAAGGGATGGTTGGGTGCGGCCCAAGGTGAAGTCCAGGTGGAAGGACCGGTTGAACGCCCAGAGTTGCGCCCGGCGCCCCAGGAGCGAGGGTTGGAGTTGGCCCCGTGTTTATTCCGCCGAGAACTGGCCCACGGCCGAGTATCGGTCCGACACTGGGCGGTGTTGTCGCAGCTACACGCTGGGGTGTGCCGCTCAATCCGTTGGAGGCCGACCTGCTGCTCGATGTGGGTAGCGGAACCGGAATAATCGGCGGAATTACGGGCGCGGCCAAAGTGCCGTACACATCCGGATTGTCCGATTGTTTGGGTGGTCTAACGGTTGGGGGTTGGCGGAGCATTACTTGGGCCTGTTGGAGTTCGCCGCTCAATCCGTACATCAAATTCCGGGCCTGGGCGTTGAGTCGCTCCAAGTCGGCGTCTGTCACCGGCTTGTCCGGCACCCGGCTGCCCATCGCCGCCTTCGGATCGGCGACGGTCGCCTCGTACGTCCGCTTCTGCTGGAGTTTCTCCACGTACTCGTCGTGCAGCGGCTTGAGTTCGGTGCGGGCGCTGCTGATCGCTCGGGTGGCGGCGGCGAGGGCGTCGTAGTTCGCGGCTGCCGCGTCGTGGGTGCGTTGCACCTTGTCGATCAGGTCGTCCAGCTCGCCGAGGTACGCCCGGGCGGCGGCGTTGGTCGCCGGGGGCCACGCTTCGGCGAGGCCACGCCGGTATTCCTTGAGGCGACCCAGGTGTGCCTGCGCGAGGTCACAGACCTTGCGCCATCCGGCGACCTGCTTCCAGTGCCCGGCGGTGTCGTGGTCCTGGATGCAGGCCCACATGCTCAGCAGGTCCATCAGCCGCCAGTCGGTGAGGCCGGAGGTCCGGCCACTGCCCCGCTCGATCATGGCAGCACCGCCCGCCCCGGCCCGTTCGGGCCGGTCGGATCGGGCAGGGCTGGTGTGGGTCGACCCTGCCCTGCCCCGCCGGGGTTGGCGAGGGCCCGTTCCACGTCGGAGACGCGGGCGGCCGAGAAGGCGTCGGCGTCGGCGTACTGCGTGGCGATCCGGCCGGCCGCGGCGGCCAGGTGGCCGGTGGCTCCACCGACGGACCAGACCATCGTGGCGGTGGCCTGCTGGGTTTCGTTGTGTGCCTTGAGGAACTGCACCAGCTCGATGAAGGCGTCGGCGGGGTTGGGGATCTGCGCCTTCATGTCGTCCGCGATGTACGACAGGTGCGGCGCGTAGTTCCGCTCGACCTCCGCCTGGAGCTTGTCGGCGAACTCGCGCATCTGGCGGATGTCGGCCTCGATGCTGCCGTAGCCGCTCAACCAGGGCGCTGGGCGGTCCTCCTGGGGGATCATCGGCCCTCCCTACCCGTCACAACATCGTCTCCCTGAGTGAGGTTAACGGGTGTCGCCGGCCTCCGGGAGCCCCGACGGCAGCGGGGCACGCCGGAAAGCAGGTCGGAGGGTCAGCGGGGCAGGCCCGAGGCGCGCCAGGCGCCCGGGCGGGCGGCGAGCACCGCGCCCCCGGGCCTGCCGCTGCGCGCCCAGGCCGAGGGTTCGGCCGGCGCGGGGGCGGCGGCGGGGCGGCTTCGGGCGACGATGACGCCGACCAGCACGGCCAGTTCCTCGGCGGTCGGCACGCCCCGGGTCACCCGGACCAGCGGCTCATCGGCAGACATACCCTTCAGCGTACGCGTCGCGAACTTGACCTTCGTCGCACAGTGGCGTGCCGGCGGTGTGCGGAGGGCCACCGCCGGGTACCGTCTCCACCGATGTCGAACGCGCTTCCCCAACTCGTCGCCGACCGGTACCGGCTCATTTCGCCGCTCGGCCAGGGCGGCATGGGTCGGGTGTGGAAGGCGCGCGACGAGGTGCTGCACCGGGACGTGGCGATCAAGGAACTGGTCCCGCCGCCCAGCCTCACCCCGGAGGAGCGCCGCGAGATGCGGGAGCGCTCGTTGCGGGAGGCCCGTGCGATCGCGCGGCTCAATCATGTCAACGTGGTCCGCATCTTCGACGTGCTGCGCACCGACGGCGATCCGTGGATCGTCATGGAGTACGTGGCGTCGAAGTCCCTTCAGGACACTCTCGCCGAGGACGGGCCGGTGACGCCGGCCAAGGCGGTCGAGATCGGGCTGGGGGTGCTCGGCGCGCTGAAGGCGGCGCACAAGGCCGGCGTCATGCACCGGGACGTCAAGCCGGGCAACGTGCTGCTCGGCACGGACGGCCGGGTGGTGCTGACCGACTTCGGCCTGGCGACCATTCCGGGCGACCCGAACGTGACGCGGACCGGCATGGTGCTCGGTTCCCCGGCGTACATCGCCCCGGAGCGGGCGCGGGACGGCACCGCCGGGCCGGAGGCCGACCTCTGGTCGCTGGGCGCGACGCTCTACGCGGCGGTGGAGGGCAAGTCGCCGTACGCCCGGCCGTCGGCGATCGCCACCCTGGCGGCGCTGGCCACCGAGCCGATGCCGCCGCCGAGGAACGCCGGCCCGCTGAAGCCGGTGCTGAACGGGCTGCTCCGCAAGGATCCGGCCGAGCGGATCGACGCCGAGGTGGCCGAGCGGCTGCTGCGTCGGGCCGCCGGGCGTCGCGCCAAGACGATCTCGCTGCTCGACGGCGTACGCCGGCCGGGGCCCAACGGCCCGCGTGAGCCGCGACCGCCGGTGGTGCCCGCACCGCGCCCCGCCGAACAGCGCACGAGCCGTCCGGCCGGGCCGCCCGCACCGCGTACCCCGGAGGGTGGCCTTGTCGCCGGCGGCGCGGCGGTGGCCGGCGCGGCCGGCGACGACGCGACCGCGAAGGTCCCCCCACCGGGAGTGGACGCCGCGCCGACCGCGAAGGTCGACCTGCCGGTGCCGAGCACGGACGCCGCGCCGACCGCGAGGGTCGACCTGCCGGTGCCGAGCACGGACGCCGCGCCGACCGCGAGGGTCGCGGACACCGGCGCGCGGGCGGCCGAACCCACCGCGAAGATCCCCGGTCCGGGTGCCGCGACCGGCACCGATCGGGTCGCGGGGACGCCGGTCGACGGGGGCGACGAGCCACCGGCCGACGGGGCCCCGGTCGACGAGGTTACGGTCGACGGGGCCGACGTTGCTCCGGCCAGGCAGGTGGACGACACCCGAATCGACCCGGGCGGCGTCGTGCCGGTGTCACCACCCGCCCCGCCCGGCGAGCAGGACGATCGGTCCCGCAAGCAGGCCGACCCTTCCGGCGACCAGGCCGACCGGACGCGCGAGAAGTCAGGCTCGACGCGCGGGAAGGCCGGCGCGCCGCGCGAGTGGGCCGACCGGTCCCGCGAGCGGGGCGCACCGACGTCGGTGCTGCCGGCCGCCGCCGGCCCGGCACTCTCGTCGACGGGCCGGGCCACGGTCGTTTCTGGTACGAAGCCCGAGCACCGCCGCCGCAACCTGCTGGTCGGCGCACTCGTCGCGGTGCTGCTGATCGGCCTGCTGGTGGCGGTGCCGCTGCTCGGCCGGGGCGACGACGACCCGGGGCCCGGCGACCCGCAGGCGGGCCTGTCGACGGCGACCGGGTCGGCCGCTGCGTCGCCATCGGCCGGGCCGGCCACCAGCAGCGCCGCGCCGCCCAGCCCGACGCCGTCGGCCAGCCCGTCCGTCGACCCGGACGCCCTGCCGGAGGGCTGGGTCCTGCACAAGGACCCGGCGGGCTTCTCGCTGCCCCTGCCGAAGGGCTGGACGCGGCGCAGCGGCGGCCAGAACACGGTCATCTTCGACGAGCGCGACGGGGTGGGCGAACTGCTGGTGCAGTGGACGAGCACACCGCTGGACGACGCCTACGCCGACTGGAAGTCGAAGGAAAAGGCCCGGAAGAACTACGTCAACGACTACCAGTATCTCAGCATCAAGCGCTGCGACTACTACAAGACGTGCGCGGACTGGGAGTGGCTGGAGACCCGGGACGGCACCCGCATCCACGTCCGTAACCGGGGCTTCGTCACCGCCAAGAACCGGGGGTACGCCTTCCGCTGGGAGGTGGCCAACAAGGACTGGCAGGCGCGGCTGGCCGACTTCGACCGGATCGCCAAGGGCTTCAAGCCGGACCGGGTCGACTGAACGTCCGGCCGGACCTGGCTCGCTTGCCGCGACCCGGCCCGCTGAGCAGGCGATTCCCACCGCCGCGGAAGCGATTCGCATGACCTTGCGCCGAACGGGGTATCTGATCCCGGACGACGCTAGGAGGTGCGACATGGGATACCGACGCAGGGACGCGCGGCCCCGGCTGGCACTGTGGATGCTCGTCGCGCTCGGTGACGTGGTGCTGCTGCTGGTCGGCGCGGACCTTCCGGTGCTGTTCGCGATGTTCGGCGTCGTGGCGGTCACCGTCACCGGGGTGGCCGCTTTGCGCCCGGCGCGGCGGGCCACGATCATCCGGGAGGACGGGATGCCGGCGCGGCGGGCCACGCGGGCCGGCTGAACGGGTGCCGGGCCGTTCCGGCTGAACGGGTGCGGGTTGGGCCTGGTGACGGGTGCCTGGTGACGAGCCGGCGGCAGCCGGACCGGCCGACGACCGTACGGTCGCAGTCGATCCCACTGCCGCCGCCCGCCCCGCGGACTCGCCGGTCAGACGCGGATCAGGTGTTGTTCGCCAGGGCGATGAGCCGGGTGCGGTCGCCGTTCCAGTAGTTGCGGTCGACGTTGCCGCTGATGCCGGAGACGCTGCCGGACGCCGTGTACTGCCAGAAGCTCCAGACCGGCGCGCCGGCCGGCAGGGTGCCGGGGGTGCTCGACCAGCGGGCGAGCCACAGCGGGTGGTTCGCCCACGGCCCGGTCCAGCTGCCGGTGCACTGGTTCCACCAGCTCGTGGTGGTGTAGATGACCGCGTACCGGCCGGTGCGGGACCTGTACGTGTTCAGGAAGTCCTGGATCCAGCTGCGCATCCCGGACGTGCTGAGGCCGTAGCAGGTGCCGCCGCTGTACGGGTTGGCTTCGACGTCCAGCGCGGCCGGCAGGGTGCGGCTGTCCGCCGACCATGCGCCGCCGTTGCTGGCCAGGTAGTTGGCCTGGGTGGCGCCGGAGGAGATGTTCGGCCGGGCGAAGTGGTAGGCCCCCCGGATCACCCCGGCGTTGTACGAGTTGACGTAGTTGGCGTTGAAGTTCGGGTCCTTGTAGCTCGTACCCTCGGTGGCCTTGATGAACGCGAACTGGATGCCCGCGTTGCGGACGCTCGTCCAGTTGATCGACCCCTGGTAGTGGGAGACGTCGACGCCGGGGGTGGTGGCGGCCGCCGCCGGGCCCGTCGTGGCGACGAGGGCGGTGGCCGCTGCCGCTACGGCGGTGATCCCCGCCGCGATCAGTCGGCGCAGCGTGAATCCGGTACGGATCATGGGTTCCTCCAGAGGGACGCCATTCGATTGACATCCATCTTTGGAGCTAGTTGCCCTAGATCACAAGATGTTCTAAGGAAAGTTTCACCCACCATGGGGTGCGCCCCGGGCCCAGCACGGGCCGGTAGGCTCGCGCCCCATGGTGGCGATCGACGGGCTGGGCACGCTCTGGGACAAGCTGTTCTCCGCGCAGCCCGACCCGCCGCCGCTGCTCGTCGTCGTCACCGCCGCGGTGGCGCTGGCGGTGGTCTCCACCCGGCTGCCCTGGCGGATCGCCCGCAACGCCGTCACGATCGCCCACGAGGGTGGACACGCCCTCGCCGCCCTGCTCACCGGCCGCCGGCTGCACGGCATCCGGCTGCACTCGGACACCTCCGGGCTGACCCTCTCCGCCGGCCGCCCCACCGGCCCCGGCATGATCCTCACCCTGCTCGCCGGGTACGTCGCGCCGTCCCTGGTCGGCCTCGCCGGTGCCTGGCTGCTCGGTGGCAACCGGATCACGCTGCTGCTCTGGGTCGCCGTGGTGCTGCTGCTGGCCATGCTGGTCATGGTCCGCAACGTCTTCGGGGCGGTGTCGCTGTTGGCCACCGGCGGGGTGGTTCTCGCCGTCTCCTGGTACGCCTCGCCGGAGGTCCAGGCCGCCTTCGCCTGGACCTCCGTGTGGTTCCTGCTCCTCGGCGGCGTACGGCCCGTGGTCGAGCTCCAGCGGCTGCGTTCCCGGGGCCGGATGCCGGAGTCCGACGCCGACCAGCTGGCCCGGCTCACCCCGTTCCCGCCGCTGTTCTGGGTCGCGCTGTTCGCGCTGGTGAACCTGCTGGCCCTGGCCGTTGGCGCGGCACTGCTGGCCGGCCCGATCCTCACCGACGCCGGCCTGACCGTCTGACGGCCCGCTCGGGGGCCAGGGGGGACCATCCGGCCGGACCGGGCAACCGACCGCCCCGTCCCGCGCGTGTCCCCTGCGAACAGACGCGGGGGAGACAGCGGATGCCGGAAGTCGACGGGTTCGACGAGTTCTACCGGGGCAGCCGACAGCGGCTGCTCGGCTTCGTCTACGCGCTCACCGGCAACCTCGCTGAGGCGCAGGACGCCGTGCAGGAGGCGTACATCCGGGCGTGGCAACGCTGGCCCACGGTGTCCGGCTACGACGACCCCGAGGCCTGGGTACGGGTCGTCGCCTCCCGGATCGCGGTCAGCCGCTGGCGCAGCATGCGCAGCCGCGCCCGGGCGTACCTGCGGCACGGTGCCGACGACAGCACGCCCGCGCCGAGCACCGACACCGTCGCGGTGGTGGCCGCGCTGCGTCGGCTCCCCGAGGAGCAGCGCACCGCCCTCGCCCTGTACTACCTGCTCGGCATGCCCGTCACCGAGGTGGCGCGGGAGACCGCCGCCCCGGTCGGCACCGTGAAGGCCCGACTCTCCCGGGGGCGCACCGCGCTCGCCGGGCTGCTCGCCGTCTCTGACCTTGAGGAGGCCGCCGATGCGTGACGACGTGGAAGACGTGGAAGACGTGGAAGACGTGACGTTCGCCGAACGGATGCGGCGCGATCTGCGGGGCGTGCGCTGGCTCGAACCGGCGGAGATCCGCGACCGGGCCCGCCGCCGCAGCCGGCGTACGGCGATGGCGGCGGCGATGGCCGTGCTGGCCGTGCTCTCGGTCCTCGCCGTGGTGGCCGGCGGCAGGACGGGTGGGCACCACGCGCCACCAGCGTCCTGGGCTGACCGGTGGCTCTCCCCGACCGGGGCGGAGCCGGCCGGGCGGGCCGAGATCCCGCAGGAGGCCCTGCTGGACCGGGCCGACCTGGGCGTGCCGAGCAACGTGCAGCTGGGTGACTCGGGGCTCCAGGAGCCGGTCCGGATCGACCCGCTGCTCCAGTCGTGCGCCGGGGACAGAGGGCTGGAGGTGGAGGTGCCCGTGTCCCGGTACTCCCGGTCGCAGACCCTGTTCCAGAAGGCCGCGCCCGACCAGGGCCAGCCGGGTGACCTGTGGGTCTTCACCCAGGATGTCTACCGCGTCCCCCTGAGGGTCGCCACCCGGCTGTTCCTCGACCTGAACGAGTTGGTGACGGCCTGTGACGGCTGGCGCGAGGTGGCGCCGCTCCAGTGGGCCGGCCAGCCCGTCACGGTCTCGGTGACGCACACCTGGCAGACGGTCGCGCGTGACTTCGCCGGGGACCAGGCCGTCCTGCTCCGGCACACGGGGTCGACGCCGGTGGACACGGTGACGACGAAGCCGCTCGACTGGAAGCTGCCGAGGGAGACGAAGCTGCTGGTCCGGGTCGGTGACCTGGTCACCGTGATCGTGCCGGGCGTCGACGGGCCGGAGGGCGACCGGTGGACGAGCGACGCGGAGTTGCTCGAACTGGGCCGGACGGCCGCCCGGCGGATGTGCCTCGCCGCCAACCCGGCCTGCTGACGGCCGTCGCCTCCCCGACCCGCACGCCGGGCCACCCGGTGCCGGGGCGTTGAGAAGGGGCCCCTGCTATGCAGAATGCGTTGACAGGGGGCCCCTCCTTGCACCGCAGCGCAGCGCGGCGCGCGCCTAGAGCGGGATGTTGCCGTGCTTCTTCGACGGGAGCGTCTCGCGCTTGGTGCGCAGCACCCGCAGCGCCCGGACGATCTGGGTACGCGTCTCGTGCGGCGGGATCACCGAGTCGACGTACCCGCGCTCGGCGGCGATGTACGGGTTGGCCAGCGTGTCCTCGTACTCGGCGATCTTCTCGGCGCGCACGGCGGCCGGGTCGTCGGCGGCGGCCAGCTCCTGCCGGTACAGGATGTTCACCGCGCCCTGCGCGCCCATCACCGCGATCTGCGCGGTCGGCCAGGCGAAGTTCAGGTCCGCGCCGAGGTGCTTGGAGCCCATCACGTCGTACGCCCCGCCGTACGCCTTGCGGGTGATCACCGTGACCTTCGGGACGGTCGCCTCGGCGTACGCGTAGATCAGCTTCGCGCCCCGCCGGATGATGCCGTCCCACTCCTGGCCGGTGCCGGGCAGGAACCCGGGGACGTCCACGAAGGTCAGCACGGGCACGTTGAACGCGTCGCAGGTGCGCACGAACCGGGCCGCCTTCTCCGACGCGGAGATGTCGAGGGTGCCGGCGAAGTGCATCGGCTGGTTGGCCACCACGCCGACCGGGCGGCCCTCGACCCGGCCGAAGCCGACCACCAGGTTCTGCGCGTACAGCGGCTGGACCTCCAGGAACTCCCCGTCGTCGAGGACGTGTTCGATGACCCGGTGCATGTCGTACGGCTGGTTCGCCGAGTCCGGGATCAGGGTGTCCAGCGCCCGGTCCTCCTCGGTGACGTCGAGATCCACGTCGACGGGGAAGACCGGCGGCTCGTCCAGGTTGTTCGACGGCAGGTACGACAGCAGCGCCTTGACGTACTCGACCGCGTCGTCCTCGTCGACGCCAAGGTAGTGGGCGTTGCCGCTGCGCGCGTTGTGGGTCCGGGCCCCGCCCAGCTCCTCCATCCCGACGTCCTCGCCGGTGACCGTCTTGATCACGTCGGGGCCGGTGATGAACATGTGCGAGGTCTGGTCGACCATCACGGTGAAGTCGGTGACCGCCGGCGAGTAGACCGCGCCGCCCGCGCACGGGCCCATGATCAGGGATATCTGCGGGATGACGCCGCTGGCCCGCACGTTGCGGAAGAAGATCTCGCCGTAGAGCCCGAGGGACGCCACGCCCTCCTGGATGCGGGCCCCGCCGGAGTCGTTGATGCCGACGACCGGGCAGCCGATCTTCATCGCCAGGTCCATCACCTTGACGATCTTCTCGCCGAAGACCTCGCCGAGGGAGCCGCCGAAGACCGTGAAGTCCTGCGCGAAGACGCACACCTGCCGGCCGTCGACCGTGCCGTAGCCGGTGATCACCCCGTCGCCGTACGGGCGGGTGCGCGCCAGGCCGAAGTTGGTGGACCGGTGCCGGGCGAACTCGTCCAGCTCGACGAAGGACCCCTCGTCGAGCAGCAGCTCGATCCGCTCCCGCGCCGTCTTCTTGCCCCGGGCGTGCTGCTTGGAGACCGCGCGCGCCGACCCGGCGTGCACCGCCTCCTCGACCCGTCGCTCCAGGTCCGCCAGCTTGCCCGCCGTGCTGTGGATGTTGATCCCGGTCTCGTTGGTCACCCACGGAATATAACGATGGTTCAGGTGGCCGACGGTGTGCAGTACGCCTCAGTAACCTCACCGGAGCGGGACCGCCGCCGGGCGGGGCCGGCACCCGACCAGCGCGGCGGGGCCGGCATCCGCAGCCCCGGGCCGGGCCGGCACCCGACCAGCGCGTCCCGGTGGGCCGTAGGCTGGCGGGATGCCCGGCTCGCCGTACACCGACCTGGATCGCCCGCCCCTGTCGGCGGCCCGGCTGCGCCGCGCGCTGACCGCCCCGCACGGCCCGTGGGCCCGGCTGGAGCTGCGCGCCGAGACCGGATCGACCAACGCGGACGTGGCGGAGGCCGCCCGCTCCGGCGAGCCGGAGGGCCTCGTGGTGGTCGCCGAGCGGCAGACCGCCGGCCGGGGCCGGCGCGGCCGGGTCTGGCAGTCGCCGCCCCGCGCCGGCATCGCGGCCAGCGTGCTGCTGCGGCCCGGCGAGGCCGTCGCGGAGCGCGGCTGGCCGTCGGTCCCCGCCACCGGATACGGCTGGCTGCCGCTGCTCGCTGGCGTCGCGCTCGCCGAGGCGGTGGCCCGGCTCGCCGAGCTGGACGCCGTCCTCAAGTGGCCCAACGACCTGCTGATCGACGACGCCAAGTGCGCGGGCATCCTGGCCGAGGCGGTGCCCGGCCCGGCACCGGACCAGCCGCCGGCGATCGTCCTCGGCATCGGCCTCAACGTCACCCTGCGCGCCGCCGAGCTGCCGGCGAACCCGACCGGCCTGCCGGCCACCTCCCTCCAGCTCGCCGGTGCCGCCGCCACCGACCGGGATCCGCTGCTGCGCGCCCTGCTGCGCTCCCTCGCCGACTGGTACGACCGGTGGCGCTGTGCAGGCGGCGACGCGGTGGCCAGCGGGCTGCGCGAGGCGTACGTGGCGGCCTGCGCGACGGTCGGCCGGCCGGTGCGGGTGCTGCTGCCCGGCGGGCAGGAGGTGACGGGCCTCGCGACCGGCGTGGACGCCGACGGCCGGCTGCTGGTCGACACCCCGGCCGGCCCGCGCACCCTGGCGGCGGGCGACGTCCTGCACCTGCGGTGAAAGGGGCCCCTATTAACGCCTACGGTAGAGAAGGGTCCCCTTCTCACGCCGGGAACCGCCGCACCGGGTGATCCGCGCGGGGCCGTCGACCCGCTACGGTCAGCTCGTCCGGTTTCTGGCGAGGAGGTTCGGCGTGGCGTTTCCCGAAGACGTGCTCACCGAGGACGAGCACGTCGTGTTGCACCTGCACCCGCACTGGAAGGCCGTGGTGCGTCCGGTCCTGGTGCTGGTGCTCGCCGTCGCGGCCGTGGTGGCGGGCTGGATCCTGCTCCCGGACGGCGACGCCGCGACCATCGCGCTGTACGTCCTCGCGGGGCTGGCGGTGTTGCTGGTGCTCTGGCTCGGGCTCTGGCCGTTCCTGGCCTGGCGCAGCACCCACTACCTGTTCACCAACGAGCGGGTGCTGCTCCAGCAGGGCGTCCTCTCCCGGGACCGGCGGGACATCCCGCTCACCCGGATCAACGACCACGCGATGAGTCAGCGTTTCGTCGAGCGGCTGCTCGGCTGCGGCACCCTGACCATCGAGTCGGCCGGCGAGCGGGGGCAGTCGGTGCTCACCGACGTCCCGCACGTCGACAAGGTGCAGACCAAGCTGTACGAGCTGGTCGAGGCGCACCACGACCGGCACTCCCTCGGCGACGGCGAGATGCGCGAGATCCTCGCGGACATGAGCGAGGGCAAGCCGCTGCGCGACCCGTCGGTCTGATCCCGCCGCCGCCCCGAGCGCGAGGCGGGATGCGGTCAGCCGGGACGGAGGGTGAACCAGCCGCGGAAGCGGGTGCGCAGCACCTCCTGTTCCGGCTGACCGTCCGGGCCGAGGCGGAGCATGGTGCCGGTGAGGCTGACGGTGCCGAGCCCGGGGCGGGCGGTGGAGGGGCGGGCGCCCATCACGTCGAGGCGGGCCGCCAGGCGGTCGCCGGCGCGGACCGGGGCCAGCCAGCGCAGCTCCTCCAGGCCGGGGGAGGCGTCCGCCGCGGCCCGGGCCAGCACGTGGTCGACGTACGCGCGCATGAAGAGGCTGACCGTGTAGAAGCCGCTGGCGATCAGCCCGCCGTGGTGGCTCGCGGCGGCGCGCTCGGCGTCGACGTGGTACCACTGCGGGTCGAACCGGCGGGCGAACGCCACCATCTCGGCGCCGTCGACCCGCACCTCGCCGAGGTCGAAGGTGCGCCCGGGCATCAGGTCCTCGAAGAAGAGCTCGGCCGGCGCGCCGGTGCCCGACCGGGCCGGGCCGGGGCTCCCGACCGTCGCAGAGTCGGCTCCGGGCTCGGGCTCGGACCGGGCCGGCTCGGTCGCCGCGATCGATTCGGGAGCTGCAATCGATTCGGGAGCTGCAATCGACTTGGGAACTGCGGTCGACTCGGGAGCTGCGGTCACCGTCGTCACCTCCGTCACCTCACTCACCGCCGGCGTCGGCGGGTGCCGGCGTGCAGTTCCTCGGCGAGTTCGGCCGCCAGCTCGCCGTCGAGCGCGTTGCCGAGCGCCGCGTCGGCCGGGGCGGGCCGGCCCTGTGCGGGCGCCGTGACCCCGTACGCGGTGGCGGGCTCGTCGTGGCGGACCGTCGGCCGCCGCCCGGGGCCCGGCTTCGGCTCGGACTCCTCCAACTCGGTGACGGACTCGGCCAGTTCGGCCACCGGGTCCAGCTCGGCCATCGTGTCCCACTCGTCACGCGGGACGGTGTGCCAGGTGTCGGCCGCGGGCTCGGCGGGGGCGGGCTGGAAGACGAACGTCCGGTACGACCAGAAGCGGAAGAGGGTGGCCAGCAGCACGCCGCCGGTCTTCGCCACGTTGAGGGCGAGCAGGCTGGTCATGCCGAGGCCGTACTTGGCCGCCGCCAGGACGCCGAGCTCGATCAGCAGGCCGGTCGCGTTGAACAGGAAGAAAAGGGCGTATTCGCGACGCAGGGCCGATTTCGGGCGATCCCGGTACGTCCAATGCCGATTCATCAGGTACGACGTGATCGTCGCCACGATGGTGGCGATGACCGTCGCCTTCAGTTGGCCGTCGCGGAACACCGTGAGCGCCAGCGCGTTGAACACCGCGTAATTGATGGCGGTGTTGATGCCGCCGACGACGCCGAATTTGAGCGCCTCGTGGATGAACTTCTGCCAGCGCTCAGGCAGCAGACGGACAAGACGCATGCGCAACACCTTAGGCGAGTGGGCGGACCGGGCCTGGCCGGCCGGACGAGATGGGCGGCGGGTCACGCCGGAGGATCCCGGTCGGTTGCCGCCTCCGTGACCGTCCGGGTTCCCGCTTCCGTGGCCATCGGGGTTCCCGCTTCGACGAAGACGAACCGTCGGTACGACCAGAACCGGAACAGCGTGCCGAACCCGGTGCCCACGACGAAGCTGGCGATGTTGTCGGCGAGTGCGGTCTGGAAGACCTCGGGCCAGATGGCGCCCAGGCCGTACCGGCTGATGGCGAGGCAGGCCACCGCGATGCCCATGCCCACCCCGTTGAAGAGGAAGAACAGCGCGTACTCGCGCGCGGGGTTGGAGCGCTGGCGGTGCCGCCACGTCCAGAACCGGTTGCCGAGGAAGGCCACGCTCGCGGCGATCACCGTGGAGATCGTCTTCGCGGTGACCTGCTCGATGCCGCGCGCGTTGGCGAGGTAGTTGAACAGGGCGATGTCGACGAGGAACGCGACGCTGCCGACGGTGGCGAACTTGCTCAGCTCGCGGACCAGGTGGCCGAAGCGGTCGATCAGGGCACGGACCACGCCGGGTCGGGTCGGCGGGGACCCTGGTTGGTCACCGGTCATCGTCGCGGCCACCCGCTGAGCGTACCGGTTGCCCGCTGCGCGGGCGGGTAGCGACGACGGGGCGGGCGGGTGGCGACGACCGGGCGGGCGGGTGTTGAACGGAGCGTAACCCGTCGGGTGGCAACTCGCGGTTCGTTTCGGGAATGCGCATCCGCGCACAGCTTCGCGCATTCCTCGTCGCTTCGCCGGTTTCACCGGAACCCTCATCCGCACCACCAGTCGCGCCCGGCCCGCCGGTTCCCGCGCGGTCCCTACCTCGGCGAAGGTTGCGGAAGAATTTGCGTGAAACTGCGCGTGAAAGCGGGTATCAGATCGCGATGCCGCAGCGTGACCGCACATTGTGCAGTTCTTCACAACCAGTCCCACTGACTCGCGACGTCGCCCGGTTTACGCTGAGGCCAATCCCGGGTTTCCACGAAGGCGACGCCTCGCGCCGTCACCACTCGTGCATGCCACAGACCGGTCAGCGTCGACCACAAGGAGATGTGTCATGGTTGCTCCGGCCACCGTTCGGGGTATCGATCAGGCCCCGACGTCCCACCCCAAACTGCTCGCCTGGGTCCGTGAGGTAGCGGAACTGACCACTCCCGACCGGGTCGTCTGGGTGGACGGGTCCGACGAGGAGTGGCGTCGCCTCACCGACGAACTCGTCGACAACGGCACCCTGATCCGGCTGAACCCGGAGAAGAGGCCGAACTCGTTCTACTCCCGCACCGACCCCACCGACGTCGCCCGCGTCGAGGAGCGCACGTTCATCTGTTCGGTGGACGAGGCAGACGCCGGCCCCACCAACAACTGGACGGCGCCGGCCGAGATGAAACGGACGATGTCGCAGCTCTACCGCGGTTGCATGCGCGGGCGCATCATGTACGTCATCCCGTTCTGCATGGGCCCCGTCGAGGCCGAGAACCCCATGTTCGGCGTCGAGATCACCGACAGCCCGTACGTGGTGGCCTCGATGCGGATCATGACCCGGATGGGCGCGAAGGTCCTGGCGGCGATGGGCGACGACGCGGAGTTCGTGCGCGCGCTGCACTCGATCGGGGCCCCGCTCGCCCCGGGCCAGCAGGACGTGGCCTGGCCGTGCAACGAGACGAAGTACATCTCGCACTTCCCGGAGACCCGGGAGATCTGGTCCTTCGGCTCCGGCTACGGCGGCAACTCGCTGCTCGGCAAGAAGTGCTACTCGCTGCGCATCGCCAGCGTGATGGGCCGAGACGAGGGCTGGCTCGCCGAGCACATGCTGATCCTCAAGATCACCTCGCCGGAGGGGAAGGTCTACCACGTGGCCGGGGCGTTCCCGTCGGCCTGCGGGAAGACCAACCTGGCGATGCTGGAGCCGACCATCCCCGGCTGGAAGGTCGAGACCATCGGCGACGACATCGCCTGGATGCGCTTCGGCCCGGACGGCCGGCTCTACGCGGTCAACCCGGAGTACGGCCTGTTCGGCGTCGCCCCGGGCACCGACTGGAAGACCAACGCGAACGCGATGCGGACGCTGGAGCGCGGCAACTCCATCTTCACCAACGTCGCCCTCACCGACGACGGCGACATCTGGTGGGAGGGCATGGGCGAGCCGCCGGCGCACCTCATCGACTGGCAGGGCAACGACTGGACGCCGCAGAGCGACAGCCTCTCCTCGCACGCGAACAGCCGGTTCTGCACCCCGATCACGCAGTGCCCGATCCTCTCCGACGACTACTACGACCCCGACGGGGTGCCGATCGACGCGATCCTGTTCGGCGGCCGGCGTCGGGACACGATCCCCCTGGTCACCGAGGCCCGGGACTGGGTGCACGGCGTCTACCTGGGCGCGACCCTGTCCTCGGAGACCACGGCCGCCGCGTCCGGCGCGGTCGGCGTGGTGCGCCGCGACCCGATGGCCATGCTGCCGTTCATCGGCTACCACGCCGGTGACTACTTCCGGCACTGGATCGAGATGGGCAAGGGCACCGACGGCGACGAGGCCAAGCTGCCCAAGATCTACTACGTCAACTGGTTCCGCAAGGACGCCGGGGGCAACTTCCTCTGGCCGGGCTACGGCGAGAACTCCCGCGTCCTCAAGTGGGTCATCGAACGGATCGAGGGTCGCGCCGACGCCGTGGAGACCCCGATCGGCATGGTCCCGGCGCAGGACGCGCTGGACATCGACGGCCTCGACATGACCGCCGAGGACGTGCGGATCGCGCTGAAGGTCGACCCGGACGAGTGGCGGGCGGAGCTTCCGCTGGTCACCGAGTGGTTCGAGAAGTTCGGCGACAAGCTGCCCGGCGTCCTCTGGGCCGAGCTCGACGCACTGCGCGCCCGGCTCGACCAGGAACAGCCACGCCGGTAGGTGTGCCGGTTGCCCGCACCGGGCACCATCGGATGCCATGAGGACGGCCGCCGCGACCACCGAGGTCCGGCGGCCGTCCGCCGTCCGGGCCCTGACCACCCCCGCTGGCCGTACGCACCGGCTGGACGATGCAGCGCTCGCTCGGCTTCCTGCTGCCTGCCCCGTTGCTCGCCGCCGCTGTCCTGGCGTTGTACGGGTTGTGGCGCGCCGGCCGGGCGGCGGCCACGCCGACGCCGCCGACGCCGGGCTGAGCCGCGCGGGACAGGAGGAGGTGCCATGAGCGACGAGTACGACGTGGCGGTGGTCGGGGCGGGACCGGCCGGGTCGGCCGCCGCGCTGGCCGCCCGCCGGGCCGGGGCCCGGGTGCTGTTGCTGGACCGGGCCGACTTCCCCCGGGACAAGGCGTGCGGGGACGGCGTCGCCGCGCACGCGCTGGACGTCCTCGCGGGGCTGGGCGTCAGCGGGGCCGTCGACGGGTACGCCCCGCTGCCCCGGATCCGGCTGGTCGGCCCCGGCGGCGACGCGGTGGCGCGGGCGCTGCCCCGGCCCGCGTACACGGTGCCCCGGGAGGTGTTCGACGCCCGGCTGGTGGCGGCGGCGGTCGCGGCGGGCGCGGAGCTGCGGCGGCACGCCGTGCGCCGGGTCACCGTGCGCGGCGGTCGGGTCGTGCTCGACGGCGAGATCGCCGCGCGGGCGGTGGTCGGCGCGGACGGCGCGTCGTCGATGGTCCGCTGGGCGCTCGGCGCCCCGGTGAACCCGGACCGCCACCTGGCCCTGGCGATCCGGGGGTACGCGCCGGCCCGCCCCGGCCCGCCCGAGCAGCTCATCGTCACCTCCGGCCCGCGCTGGCCGGCGTACGCCTGGTCGTTCCCGATCGGCGACGGCCGGGCGAACGTCGGGTACGGGGAGGTGCTGCGGGGTGAGCCGCTGACCCGGGCGCATCTGCTGGACCGGCTGGCCGCGCTGCTGCCCGGCACCGACCCGGCGACGGTGGCCGCGCTGCGCGCCCACCACCTGCCGCTGTCCACCCACCGCCCGCCGCCCGGGCGGGGCCGGCTGGTGCTCGCCGGGGACGCGCTGTCGCTGATCAACCCGTTCACCGGGGAGGGGATCTTCTACGCGCTGCTCTCCGGCGCGCTGGCCGGCGCGGCGGCGGCCGGCGACCCCGCCCACGCCGCCCGGAGCTACACCGCCGCGCTGCGCCGCCGCCTCGGCGTACACCTGCGGCACAGCTCGGTCGCGGCCTGGCTGGCCCGCCGCCGGTGGGTCGTGGACGCGGTGGTCCGGGCGGCCCGGCGCGACGACCGGGTCTTCGGCACGGTCGTCGAGCTCGGCCTCGGCGACGGTCGGCTGGACGCCCGCACCCTCGCGATGATCGGCATCGGCCTCTCGGCGCGGCATCGGCCACCGCGGGACTGATCCGCGCGGCGGGTCGCTACTCTGCAAGGTGATGACTCTGCGGAATCTCCTCTACTCCGTGTACGAGCGGCGGCTGACGGCCACGCTCGCGGGCAAGCCGGTGCCCCGGCACGTGGGCGTCATGTGCGACGGCAACCGCCGCTGGGCGCGGGAGATGGGCTTCGTCGACCCCAACGACGGGCACCGCATGGGCGCGGAGCGGATCAAGGAGCTGCTGCGCTGGTGCGACGCCGCCGGCGTGGGGCACGTGACGTTGTGGCTGCTCTCCACGGACAATCTCTCCCGCCCGGCGGAGGAGCTGGACCCGCTGCTCCAGATCATCGAGGACCTCTCGACCGAGCTGGCCGAGGAGGGCAACCCCTGGCGGCTGCGGATGGTCGGGGCGCTCGACGTGCTCCCGGCGCATCACGCGGCGGCGCTCAAGGCCGCCGAGGAACGCACCCGGGGGCGCACCGGCGGCGCCCAGGTCAACATCGCCGTCGGGTACGGCGGTCGGCGCGAGATCGCCGACGCCGTCCGCTCGCTGCTGCACGAGCACGCGGCGGCGGGCGGCACCATCGAGGAGCTGGCCGAGGCACTGGACGTCGACCACATCTCCGAGCACCTCTACACCCGGGGCCTGCCCGACCCGGATCTGATCATCCGGACCAGTGGCGAGCAGCGCCTGTCGGGCTTCATGCTCTGGCAGTCGGCCCACTCGGAGTTCTACTTCTGCGAGCTGAACTGGCCCGACTTCCGCCGGGTCGACTTCCTGCGCGCCCTGCGCTCGTACGCCAACCGGCAGCGCCGATTCGGCACCTGAGCCCGCCCCCGCCCCCGCCCCCGACCGGGGGCGCGGGGCCGCTGCTGGCCTCACCTCGGGTGGGGCAGGGCCGCCCGGCTCACCTGAGGCGGTGCAGTGCCTCGGTGAGGAAGTCGCCGAGGGCGGCGGGGGAGTCGATCGTCAGGTCGGCGGCCTCGGCGACCTCGTGGCCGGTCTCCGGGTTGGCCACGGCCACGCAGACGCCGAGGAACTCCGGGTCCGCCGCGGAGCGGGCGCGCAGCGCGGCGAACGCCTTGATGTCGGAGACGTCGTCGCCGAAGTACCAGGCCCCGCCGGCGTCCCGGACCACCTCGCCGATCACCATGCCCTTGTCCCGGTCGACCGGGGGCTTGATCTCCAGCACCATCCGGCCGGCCTGTACGCGCAGCCCGAGCCGCGCGGCCTGGGCCTGGCCCCATTCCTGTACGACCGTGTCGAGCTGCGGGGCGGTGCGCCAGTGCAGCGCCACGGAGAGCCGCTTGAACTCCACCAGCGCGCTGGGCGGCAGCTCGGCGCGGGCGAGGTCGGCCAGCTCCCGCATGGTCGGCACCCAGGGCAGCGCCGCCGGCTCGGTGACGGTCTCGCCGCCGGAGTGGCTGTGCTCCAGGCCGTAGAGGCCGTAGAGGTCGACGCCGGTCAGCCCACCGAGGTGGTCGCGGAGGAACTCCACCGGGCGGGCGGAGACGATCGCGACCCGGCGCACCAGCGGTGCGAGGGCCTCGATCGCGGCCAGCACCTTCGGCGCGGGCTGCACGGCGGTCGGGTCGTCGTCGACGGGCGCCAGGGTGCCGTCGAAGTCGAAGAAGAGGACGGTGTCGGACGCCCGGCCGGCGGTCGCCTGCCAGGCCTGGTCGGCGTCCAGCGGGGTCTTCGGCTGCTGGTTGCCCAGATTCAACGGCGGCACGCGCGACAGCGTACCCCGGCGCGGGCCGCTCATTCGTGGCCGAGACGAGGCGCTCAAGCCAGGATCGAGTCAGCGTTCGGCGGCCCCCCGGCCCCGGCGTCCGAACGGGACGACCTCGGCGTCCTGGCCGTGGCTGAGCAGGTACCCCTCCACGAAGCCGGTGTTCCGGTCCCCGGTGCGCGCCTCGATCTCGGTGAGCCGGGCCACCAGGAACTCGGTGAGCGCGCTGATCCGGTCGTTGAGCCGCTCGTGCAGCTCGGCGACGACGGCCAGGACGACCGCGGTGCCGGCTGTGGTGAGGGCGAGGACGTTGGCGACCACGGGCAGTTCCCCGCCGCCGACCACGCCGCTCACCACGTTGCCGGTCACGGCCGAGGTCAGCGCTACCGCCGCGACCACGACTGCCAACCACTTCAGGGTCATGGACAGACCCCTCCTTCTGTCCCGCAGGGCTGGGTTCGGCCTTGTCCCGTCCCCCCGCCGACGACGAGCCCAAGCAGTACGAACAGGACGCTAGCGTGCCCGTTCCGGCCCCGGAGCGAAACGATTGTGGACGAGGCGCCGTTCTTTCGCCATCTGAGGAACTAGCCCGCCCGATTGCTCTTTTTTCGGACATCTGTCGGGAGACTTGGGCGATACGCGAGGTATCTAATGGTTTCTCGGATGTGGAACTTCTCCGCGTCGGAGACGTTCGGGTCGACCAGCCGGCGCAGCAGCGCCTCGACGTCCGGGTCCATCAGGGGTGGTGCGGTGGCCGCCCGGGGGGTGGCGGCGCGCTCCCAGCCCAGCGCCGCGAAGGCGGCCGTCGGGTTGAGGCCGAGCCCCTCGCAGAAGGCGACCACCCGTTCGGCCTCGGGGTCGCTGGCCCAGTCGCCGCGGACCCAGCGGTTGATGGTCTGCCGGGAGACCCCGGTGCGCCGGGAGACCTCGGTGCCGCTCCAGGCGCGCATGGCCCGGGCGTCGTCGAGGGCCCGGCGGACGAAGGCAGCGAAGGCGATCTTCCGGGCGTGAGCGCTCTCGGTCACCCCGTGACGGTACGGCCAGTCGGGCCCACCGGGGATGTTGGGCCCGACAGTGTCACGTGAATGAGACGCGCGTAACTGGCTGCGCCCGGCCCTTCGTGAGGGCGTTTTCAAGGTGTATCTCCTGCGTAGGATAGGAGTGCGCCAGTGTTGGGGTAATCGGACGAAAAGCTGATACTGTCACGCCCATGGGACAGTTTACCGTGTGTCACGTGCACGAGACGACTGGTGCTCGCCTGCGTCCCGTCCCCGTCCTCAGGGGGGCGCGGTGACCGAACTCGCCACCCGTGAGCAGGCGTTCGGCCTGGTCGCGGAGGGAGTGGCCGCGGGGTTGAACGCCCCCTGGCGCCTCTACCTCGCCCGCGGCTGCCGCTATCTGTCGCTCAACGTGGGCGACCGGGCGGAGTGGGACGCCTGGCGGACCCACCTCAACTGCCCGGAGCTCAGCGTCCGGGTCTACGACGCCGGCGGCGAGATCCGCCGCTGCTCCGTCGCCGAGATCGTGCTCGACGGTTGCCGGATCAGCGTCGAGCTGGTCGAGGAGGTCAGCACCGACGACCTGGAGCGGCTGCTGGTCACCGACCCCGCCGGCACCGGAACCGACCCCGCCGGCACCGAACCGGAGGAGCGGTGAGCCCTTTCGTCGCGGTCGTCCTCGTCCTCGTCCTCGGCTCGGCCAGTTACGCCGCCGGACGGCTGCACGGCCAGCTCAGCTACCGCATCGGCTACCGGTTCGGCTATCGGCAGGGCTACTTCGACGGCGACCGGGGCGCCTGGAACCGCCGCCGGGAGGCCCAGGCCGCCATCGCCTCGGCCCTCGCCGGCCCCCCGCCGGCCGTCCGGCGCGGCCCGGCCGCGCGGCAGGGCACCACGTACACCGGCTCCGCCTTCGCCGCCTCCGCCGCGCCCGCCGTTCCCGCCGCGCCCGCCCCCGCCCCGCTGGCGGCTTCGGCCGGTGCCGTCGCGGTCGGCGCCACGGCGACCGCCGGTGCCGGGGCGGCGGCTGGCGCCACGGCGACCGTCGGCGGCCGGTACCCCGCCGTCCTGGTCCGGTGGCAGAACTGACCCGGCCGACGAGCCCGGTGCGACGTCCGCGGCGGACGCGCACCGTCGGGGCCACGTCAGACCGGTGACGGTGGTCCCACCGGCCGGGATGCGCGCAGGGGGCATGCATCCCGGCCGGTCCGCCGCGCCCGGACACCCGCCCGTCTCCAGAGATCCACGGGTCAACCTCTAGCCGGGACGCCGTGGCGCGGCTAGCGTCTAGTCATGGCGCGGGATTCCCCCCGGGCCAGCCGGCCAGCCCGGATCTGCGACCTCGCGCACGGGGCCCGCATCCGACCCCGTGTCCCCGGGCACCGGACGAGGCGGAACGCGGGTGGCCGGGTGCCCATCCGCCGGAGCAGGCCTGTGACGACTCGCCGTACCCCCGCCGGTGCCGACCAGACCCCGGCCGCGACTGCCACGACCCGCCGCGTCACCCGGAGCCGCCGCGCGGCGACCCCGGTCGAGCCCGAGGAGCCCCGACCAGCCGGCCAGGCGTTCGTTCTGGACACGTCGGTCCTGCTCTCGGACCCGGCGGCCTTCCACCGGTTCGCCGAGCACGAGGTGGTCCTGCCCCTCGTGGTCATCTCCGAGTTGGAGGGCAAGCGGCACCACCCGGAGCTGGGCTGGTTCGCCCGGCAGTCCCTACGCATGCTGGACGAGCTGCGCGTACGCCACGGCCGGCTGGACCGGCCGGTGCCCGCCAACGACGCCGGCGGCACCCTGCGGGTGGAGCTGAACCACACCGACGACGGCGTGCTGCCCCCCGGTTTCCGCAACGAGTCCAACGACGCCCGGATCCTCTCGGTGGCGCTCAACCTGGCTGCTGAGGGGCGGGACGTGACCCTGGTGAGCAAGGACATGCCGCTGCGGGTGAAGGCGGCCTCGGTCGGGTTGCGCGCCGACGAGTACCGGCACGGCCAGGCCAGCGACCCCACCTGGACGGGGATGTCCGAGCTGGCGCTGGGCGACGACGAGATCGCCGCGCTCTACGCCGGCGAGGCCCTCGACCTGGACGGCGCGGCCGGGTTGCCCTGCCACACCGGCCTGGTGCTGCACTCCGGGCGCGGCTCCGCGCTCGGCCGGGTGCTGCCCGACAAGACGGTCCGGCTGGTCCGGGGCGACCGGGAGGCGTTCGGTGTGCACGGCCGCTCGGCCGAGCAGCGGGTCGCCCTCGACCTGCTCCTGGACGAGTCGATCGGGATCGTCTCGCTGGGCGGCCGGGCCGGCACCGGCAAGTCGGCGCTGGCGCTGTGCGCGGGCCTGGAGGCGGTGATGGAGCGGCGCCGGCACAAGAAGGTGATCGTCTTCCGTCCGCTGTACGCCGTCGGCGGCCAGGAGTTGGGCTACCTCCCCGGCTCCGAGACGGAGAAGATGTCGCCCTGGGCGCAGGCCGTCTTCGACACCCTCGGCGCGGTGGTGCACGAGAACGTGCTGGAGGAGGTCATGGCCCGGGGGATCCTGGAGGTCCTCCCGCTCACCCACATCCGGGGCCGCAGCCTGCACGACGCCTTCGTCATCGTGGACGAGGCCCAGTCGTTGGAGCGGGGCGTGCTGCTCACCGTGCTCTCCCGGATCGGCCAGGGGTCGCGGGTGGTGCTCACCCACGACGTCGCCCAGCGGGACAACCTGCGGGTGGGCCGGCACGACGGCGTGACCGCGGTGATCGAGACCCTGAAGGGGCACCCCCTGTTCGCGCACGTCACGCTCAACCGGTCGGAGCGGTCGCCGATCGCAGCGATGGTGACGGATCTGTTGGAGGAGATCCCGATCTGACCGAGATCATGCCTGTCTAGTCCCCCTTTAGTGTGATTCTGCCTGTGGCCCAGGTCACAAATGGGGCTGGTGGTTTCCCATCAGCCTCACTGTGCGCGATGGTGTCCCTCGAGCGTCCACGCACGCGAAGATCGTCCTTTCCCGTCGGGCACCCGACGGCGGGGAGTGGCGAGGGCGAGTGCGTCGGCTGCGACCGGCAGGGTCGGGGCGCTCACGGCGCGGGCCGGGTCCCTCCTCGGGCCAGGGTCGCGCCGTGTCCTTGCCCCCGACGAAGGGACCACTTCGTGAGTCGGCTGTGGAGCCGGTTCGGTGCCCGTACCGCCGCCGTCGCACTGCTCTCCGTGGGCGTTGCCGGCGGCTTCTATCTGGGCGAAGACCGCGAAACCCAGCAACAGGGCCTGACCGCGCAGGTCGGCCGCCAGGTGGACCAGGCCGAGTTCGACTACCAGCGCGAGCGGCAGGCCCAGCACCGGATCGTCTCCGCCAAGCAGCGGGCCGCCGAATACCAGGCCGAGAAGCGGGCCGCCGAGGCGGCCAAGGAGGCCGCCGAACGGGCCCGCGAGGCCGAGGCGGCGTCCCGCAAGCGCGAGCGCGAGGCGGCGGCGAAGAAGGCTGCGGAGAAGGCGGCGGCGGCCAAGGCGAGCAAGCCGTACGACGGTCCGATCCCCGCCTCGTGCAACGAGTACAGCGGGAACCGGAAGGTCGGCTGCGCGCTGATGATCGACGCCGGCTTCGGCATCGACCAGTTCCCGTGCCTGGACAAGCTCTGGACCAAGGAGAGCGGCTGGAACCACAAGGCCCGCAACACCTCCTCCGGGGCGTACGGCATCCCCCAGGCGCTGCCGGGCAGCAAGATGGGCTCGGTGGCCGACGACTGGGAGACCAACCCGGCCACCCAGATCAAGTGGGGTCTCGGCTACATCAAGGGCCGCTACAACACGCCCTGTGGCGCGTGGAGCCACTCACAGAGCGTCGGCTGGTACTGATCCTCTGATCCCTGAGCACCGCGACGGCGGGGTGGGCGCGCACCCGGCGCCCACCCCGCCGGCGTCGTTTCCGCCGACGACCCCGCCGCCCGGGTGGCGGTCGGGCGGGATTGCTGATAGCTGTTTGGGCATGACCCTGCACGACGGCCCCCCGGGCGGCGACCCGCGACGCTTCGGCACCGAGGCCTTCTACGCCTCGATCGGCCGCGCCTTCGTCGCCATGTGCGCCGTCGTGCCGGTGCTCTTCCTGGTCGAGGCACTCGACGTCGGCCTCGGCATCGACCTCGACCTGGCCGGCGGCATCATCCCCCGGCACATCGACGGGCTCGACGGGGTGCTCTTCTCGCCGTTCCTGCACGCCGACTTCAACCACCTCTACAGCAACAGCGTGCCGCTGATCCTGCTCGGCACCTTCGTGCTCGCCGCCGGCTTCCGGCGGTTCATGTGGTCCACCCTGGTCATCGTGCTGGTCAGTGGGCTGGGCGTGTGGTTCACCGGCTCGCCGAACTCGGTGGTGGTCGGGGCCAGCGGCGTCATCTTCGGCTACCTGGGCGTCCTGCTCACCCGCGGCGTGGTCGAGCGCAGCTGGTGGAACTTCGCGGTCGTGCTGCTGGTCGGCCTGCTCTACGGCTGGCAGTTGCTCGGCATCCTCCCCACCGACGAGCGGATCTCCTGGCAGGGGCACCTGTTCGGGCTGGTCGGCGGCGTGGTCGCCGCGATCCTCTTCCGGCGGCGCCGGACCGAGGACGACCCGTACGACCTGGACTCCCTCCAAGCGTAAGGAAGGGCCCCTGTTAGCGCCTGCGGTAGAGAAGGGCACCCCTCTCACCCGCCGTTGGGCCGCGCCCGGCCCACGCTCGCCGTGGGACGGTGCTTGATCCAGCCCCGGCGCGCGCCTACCGTCGGCATCAGCACGCGTTGATCCGTGAGCGGAAAGCGACGGTACGCCATGCCCGAGGTCGATGTCGCAGTGATCGGTGCGGGCCCGACGGGGCTCTTCGCCGCGTACTACGCCGGATTCCGGGGGCTCTCCGTCGCCGTGGTCGACGCGCTGCCCGAGGCCGGTGGCCAGATCACCGCGATGTACCCGGAGAAGCTGATCCTCGACGTGGCCGGGTTCCCGGCCGTCAAGGGCCGGGACCTGGTGGCCAACCTGGTCGCCCAGGCCGCGCCGTTCCAGCCGAGATACCTGCTCGGCACCCGGGCCGAGAAGCTGTCGCACACCGACGGGCAGCCGGTGCTCGGCCTCGCCGGTGGCGAGCAGCTCACCTGCGGCGCGGTCGTCATCACCGGCGGCCTGGGCAGCTTCACCCCGCGTCCGCTGCCGGTCGCCGACAACTTCACCGGCACGGGGATCGTCTACTTCGTGCCGGAGCCGGCCGCGCTGGCCGACCGGGACGTGCTGATCGTCGGCGGCGGCGACTCCGCGTTCGACTGGGCGCTGGCGTTGCAGCCGCTGGCCCGCTCGGTGACCCTGGTGCACCGGCGGGAGCGGTTCCGCGCGCACGCCGCCACCGTCGCCCGGGTGCAGCGGTCGTCCGTCCGGGTCGTCGTCAACGCCGAGGTCACCCGGCTGCACGGCGACAGCGCGGTGACCGGAGCGGAGATCACCACGAAGGGGGCCCCGCCCGAGACGTTGCCCGTGGACACGGTGGTGGCCGCCCTCGGTTTCACCGCCGACCTCGGCCCGATCGCCGAGTGGGGGCTGCGGCTGGACCGCCGGCACATCGTCGTGGACAGCGCGATGGCGACGAACCTGCCCCGGGTCTTCGCCGCCGGTGACATCACCGACTATCCGGGCAAGGTGCGGCTGATCGCCACGGGCTTCGGGGAGGCCGCCACGGCGGTCAACAACGCCGCCGTCGCCATCGACCCGTCCGCCCACCTCTTCCCGGGCCACTCCTCCGACGCCCTCTGACGGAGCCGGTCAGCGGGGGAGGCCGATGAGGTCGGCCATCAGGGTGCTCTGGTGCTCTGGTGCTCGGCGCGGTGCGGCAGGGCGCGGCCGGCGGCCGGCCCGTCGCGGAGGATGCCGACCAGGACGGCCGGTGGGCGCTGCGCCGGCCCGAGGGTGTCGTCCGGGGCGGCGTATCCGGCGACCGGGCTGCCGTGGACCGCTGCGGTGAGAGGGGTGCCCTTCTCTACCGTATGCGGGCCCTTCCTTACCCCCGCCCCGGGGGGCCGAGGGCGGCGAGCAGCGTGGCGAACAGGGTGAGCGCGGCACCCAGCAGCGTGTTCACCCCCGGGTGCGAGGCCGCCGTCGGCAGCACCACGTCCAGCAGGGCGGCCCCGACGACCTGCCCGGCGATGGTGGACAGGCCGAGCAGCAGCACCCCCGTGAACCGCACGACGGCGGCGGCGACCGCGATGAAGACGATGCCGACCGGCCCACCCAGGTAGAGCCACGGTTCGGCCGGGAGGCCCCCGTCCGGGCGGCCCCGGACGGCCACCTCCACCACGAACGCGGCGAGCAGCACCACGGTGCCGACGGAGAAGTTGACCAGCGTCGCGGCCAGGGCGCTGCCGGTGGCCACCCGGACCCGCCCGTTCACCGCCTGCTGCCAGGCGACGCCCACCCCGGCCAGCAGCGGCAGCAGCGCCAGGCCCAGCGTGCCCGGGTCGCCGAGCCGGTCGCCGACGGCCAGCACGACGGCCAGCACGGTCAGCGTCGCGCCCACCAGGCGGTTCGGGGTGACGGCCTGCCGGCCGGCGGGGCCCAGCCCGGCCCGGTCGACCAGCAGGCTGCTGCCGGACTGCCCGGCGACCGCCGCCACGGTGAACACCGCCACGCCGAGCGCGCCGATGGTCAGCCCCTGGGCGGCCACGAAGAGCGCCCCGCAGGCACCGCCGAGGCACTGCCACGGCCGCAGCGAGCCGCCCGCCAGCGCCGCCCGCAGCGCGGCGAGAGCCCGCCGCCCGCCCGGCGTGGCCGGCACCAGCACCAGCAGCACCAGCAGGCCCAGGCTGAACGAGACCACTGCGGCGGCGATGCCGTCGGCCAGGCGTACGCCCAGCTCGCCGTTGATCCGGGACTGCACGGCCACGGCGACCCCGGAGGCGGTGGCCAGCCCGACGCCCGTGATCCGGCGGGCGGTCGGCAGGGTCGGCGGGGACATCGTCCCGGTGGCGGTCACTCCTGCTCGGCGAGGGGGCGGCCGTCGAAGTCGACAGCCGAGTACAGCGCCAGCTTCTCCAGCCGGTGGTACGAGTCGATCACCCGGATCGTGCCGCTCTTCGAGCGCATGACGATCGACTGCGTGTACGCCCCGCCGGCCCGGTAGCTCACGCCCCGCAGCAGGTCGCCGGAGGTGACGCCGGTCGCCACGAAGAAGCAGTTGTCGCCGCTGACCAGGTCGTCGGTGAACAGCACGCGGTCCAGATCGTGCCCGGCGGCGAGCGCCTTCTCCCGCTCCTGCGCGTCGCGCGGCCAGAGCTTGGCCTGCAGCACGCCGCCCATGCACTTGAGGGCGCAGGCGGCGGTGATCCCCTCCGGGGTGCCGCCGATGCCCATGAGCACGTCGACGTCCGACTCGCCCCGGGCGGCGGCGATCGCGCCCGCGATGTCACCGTCGGAGATGAACCGGATGCCCGCCCCCGTGCGACGGATCTGGGTGACCAGGTCGTCGTGGCGGGACCGGTCCAGCACGCAGACGGTGACCTCGGACACGTCGGTGCCCTTGACCTTGGCGATCCGGCGTAGGTTCTCGGCCACCCCGGCGTTGATGTCGACCACGTCCGCGTAGGCCTGGCCGACGGCCAGCTTCTCCATGTAGAAGACGGCGCTCGGGTCGAACATCGCCCCCCGTTCGGCCACCGCGAGGACGGCGAGCGCGTTGGGCATGCCCTTGCTCATCAGCGTGGTGCCGTCGATGGGGTCGACCGCGACGTCGACCTCGGGGCCGCTGCCGTCGCCGACCTCCTCGCCGTTGAAGAGCATCGGCGCGTTGTCCTTCTCGCCCTCGCCGATCACCACGACGCCCCGCATCGGGATCGAGTTGATCAGCTTGCGCATGGCGTCGACGGCTGCCCCGTCGCCGCCCTCCTTGTCGCCCCGGCCGACCCACCGGCCGGCGGCCATCGCCGCCGCCTCGGTGACCCGGACCAGGTCGAGGGCGAGGTTACGGTCGAGATCCTGGGGGGTACGCGTCCTGGTGCTCGTCATGACGGCTTCCTCCTCGCGACGTTGCGGGGTGGACCGGCGGCCTGCGGCCGTCGCCGGCTTTGTCGCTGATCCTCACACGATCGTCAACCTATCGTCGGGCCGGGTCGGTGGTGGCCAGCTTCCCGCCAACCGGGCGGTGGGACGTATCACCCCGGTCGCTCGGGCGGTGGCGCTGCGTTCCAGGGCGACCCGGGGCTGGAACAATGGCGGGGTGGATCCCGCGCAGCCCGCCGAGCACAGCCCCGCCGAGCCGACCCCGACCCCGCCTCCGGCCCCGTCCACCCCGCCTCCGGCCCCGTCGGTGTCGATTCCCCCGGGCCGGGAGCGGGAGAAGGCCCGGTCCGAGCGGTCGCCGAAGGACATGGCGATCTCCCTGCTGGTGCTGCTCGTCCCGATCGCCCTGCTGCTCGCCTTCTACCGGGGATTCCTCGGCGGCGACCAGCCGAGCACCGTCGACCCGGCCCCCGCCCTGGAGCAGGCCCGGGCGGCCAGCGCGTTCCCGGTGAGCCAGCCGGCCGGGCTCGGCGACGACTGGAGGACGGTCAGCGCCAGCTACCGCACGGTCGAGGGCGGGTCCAACCTGCGGATCGGCTATCTCACCCCGGAGGGGCGGGGCGCCCAACTGGTGCAGAGCAACGTGCCGCCGGAGCGGCTGCTGCCGGCCGAGCTGACCGCAGAGGGGCAACCCCAGGGCCCCACCGAGGTGGGCGGGCGCAACTGGCAGCGGTATACCGCCCGGGGCAACGAGCAGGCCCTGGTGCTGCTCGAGCCGGGCCGCACGGTGATCGTCGTCGGGGACGCCCGGGAGAACGAGCTGCGCCGGCTCGCCGACGCGGTCCGCTAGGTTTCGCCCGGGGTCCACCGCTTGCGGTGCTCCCACGCCCGACACGCCACCCGTGGGTTACTCAGCGTGGTCAAGCCGCTCGGCGGCCCCGCCTCTTTGCGCGCCACTTTGCTCTGCACCCACATAGGCAACGCTTTACGCAGCGTAACCGGTCGCCATGTACCTCATTCGACGGTCTTGCATTTGACCAGTTCAAACGGGGTGTTGCGTGGGTGGGTGCAGAGCAAAGTGGGCGGATGGTGTCTGGTGGGGTCGGAGAGGCGCGACTCAGAGTCAGATCACGCGGCCTCCGCGAACGGCCTCGCAGAAACTACGGAAAGTGATTGCCGATCGGCGAGGCGGGCCAGCGGCGTGGGGCCGCGAGCGTCCGGCCTTTCCGCTTGGCCGGGCCACCGAGGCCGGCTCGCTGAACGCCGAGCTGATCAAGGCGCTCGGGCAGCAGGCCGGTCGGTGCCGTTCACCGCGAAGCTGGACCCGCAGGGCCGGCTCAGCGAGCAGGTCGTGTGGGTCCCGGCGTCCGGGCAGAACAAGGCTCGGGACATCCGGGTCACGTACGCCGACTACGGCGCGGCGACGGCCGTCCAGCGCCCGCCTCAGGCGTCCGGCTGCCGCCGGGCCGCGTCGATGCGGGCCCGTGCGCCGTCGAGCCAGCGCTGGCAGACCTCGGCCAGCTTCTCGCCGCGCTCCCACAGCGCCAGCGACTCCTCCAGCGAGGTGCCGCCCGTCTCCAGCCGTTCCACCACGGTCGCCAGCTCGGCGCGGGCCTGCTCGTAGCTGAGCCGCTCGTCCGGCCCGGCGTTCTTTTCGTCGTCAGTCATCGGTCCCATCCCAGCACATCCCGCCCCTGAGTCACGCGCGGCTCAGCCGTCGACCGTGGCGGCCAGCTCGCCCTCGGCGAGACGTACGCGCAGCGGGTCGCCCCGACCCACCTCACCGGCGGCCCGCACCACGTGGCCGTCGGCGCGCTGGACGATCGCGTAGCCCCGCTCCAGCGTCGCGGCGGGGGACAGGGCGCGCAGCCGGGCCAGGGTGTGCCGCAGCTCGTCCTGGGCCGCGCCGAGCCGATGGTGCAGGGTGCGCCCGGCCCGCTGGCGCAGCGCCGTCACGTCGGCGGCCCGCTGCTCCACCATCACCTGCGGCCGGGCCAGCACCGGCCGGGACCGCAGCCCGTCGAGGCGGTGCGCCTCCCGGTCGACCAGGTTGCGGACCGCGCGTTCCACCCGCTGTCGGGCCTGCCGGATCAGGCGTAGCTCCTCGGTCAGGTCGGGCACGATCCGCTTCGCGGCGTCCGTCGGGGTGGAGGCCCGCACGTCGGCGACGTAGTCGACCAGCGGCGCGTCCGTCTCGTGGCCGATGGCGCTGACCACCGGCGTACGGCAGGCGAAGACCGCTCGGCACAGCGCCTCGTCGGAGAACGGCAGCAGGTCCTCGATGCCGCCACCGCCCCGGGCGATGACGATCACGTCGACGGTGGGGTCGGCGTCGAGCACCTTCAGTGCGTCGACGATCTGCGGCACCGCGCCCGGCCCCTGCACGGCCACGTTGACCGTGCGGAACTCCACGGCCGGCCAGCGCCGGCGGGCGTTGGTCAGCACGTCCCGTTCGGCGGCCGAGGCGCGGCCGGTGATCAGCCCGATCCGGCCCGGCAGGAACGGCAGCCGCCGCTTGCGGGCCCGGTCGAACAGCCCCTCGGCGGCCAACAGCTTCTTGAGCTTCTCCAGCCGGGCCAGCAGCTCGCCGAGCCCCACCTGGCGGATCTCGTCGGCGCGCAGGCTCAGCGTGCCCCGGGCGGCGTAGAACTCGGGCTTGGCGTGCAGCACCACCCGGGCACCCTCGCGCAGCTCGGGGGCCCCCGCGTCGAGGACGTCCCGGTTGGTGGTGACGGTGAGGCTCAGGTCGGCCGACGGGTCGCGCAGGGTGAGGAACACCGTGCTGGCCCCGGGTCGCCGGCTGATCTGCGCCACCTGCCCGTCGACCCACACCCAGCCGAGCCGGGCGATCCACGCGCCCACCTTGTGGCTGACGACCCGCACCGGCCACGGCTCGTCGGAGCTGCTGCGCCCGCTCTCATCGGCACTCACGCCACCACCCTACGGACGACCCCCGACGACGGGGCGGTCCGCGTACCCCTTGATCATCGCCGGTGGGGGCGGACCCGGCACGTACGATGGGCGGGTGACTCAGGCTGAGACGACTCCCCGGACCGGCAAGCGCGTGCTCCTGGCCAAGCCTCGCGGCTACTGCGCGGGCGTCGACCGGGCGGTGCAGACCGTCGAGGAGGCGCTCAAGCTCTACGGTGCCCCGATCTACGTGCGCAAGCAGATCGTGCACAACAAGCACGTGGTGCAGACCCTGGAGGCCAAGGGCGCGATCTTCGTGGAGGAGAACGAGGAGGTGCCCGAGGGGGCCACCGTGATCTTCTCCGCGCACGGCGTCGCCCCGGAGGTCTACGAGCAGGCGAGGGCCCGCTCGCTGAAGGCGATCGACGCCACCTGCCCGCTGGTGACGAAGGTGCACCAGGAGGCGAAGCGGTTCGCCGCCGAGGACTACGACATCCTGCTGATCGGCCACGAGGGGCACGAGGAGGTCATCGGCACCGCCGGTGAGGCCCCCGCCCACATCCAGCTCGTCGACGGCCCGGACGACGCCGACCGGGTCACCGTGCGGGACCCGGGCAAGGTGGTGTGGCTCTCCCAGACGACGCTGTCGGTCGACGAGACGCTGGAGACCGTGGCCCGGCTCAGGTCCCGGCTGCCGCTGCTCCAGTCGCCGCCCAGCGACGACATCTGCTACGCCACCTCCAACCGTCAGCACGTGGTGAAGGAGATCGCCCCGGAGTGCGACGTGGTGCTCGTCGTCGGCTCGCGAAACTCCTCCAACTCGGTCCGGCTGGTCGAGGTCGCCCTGGACGCCGGGGCCCGCGCCGGCCATCTCGTCGACTTCGCCCACGAGATCGACGACGCCTGGCTGGAGGGTGCCGGCACGGTGGGCCTGACCTCCGGCGCCAGCGTCCCCGACGAACTGGTCCAGGAGGTCCTGGCGCACCTCGCCGCGCGCGGCTTCACCGACGTCGACGAGGTGGTCACCGCCAACGAACGGTTGACCTTCTCGCTGCCGCAGGAGCTCAAGCGCGACATGAAGGCCGCCGCCTCGGTCCGCGCCTGACCGGTCCGGTCCGCGCCTGATTGGTGCGGCCCATGCCCGACGGGCGGGGAACGGATCAGCGGTGGGGAGCGTCTGATCGGGTATGAAGACACCTCGGATCATCGTCGCCGCGCTGGTCACCTGCGCGGCCCTGAGCGCCTGCGGTGGCCAGGGCGCCGGTGACGACAGCCCCGCCCCCAGCCTTTCCGGAGGATCCGTGGTGACCGACGCGCCCAGCACCGACCCGGTCGACCCGTCGGCCCCGGTCCCGCCCGCCTCGGTGCCCCCGGGCCGCCCGAGCCTCCCGCCGAAGCCGGGCGGCCCCAGCGTCCCGCCGGGCGTCGGGGCCACCACGCTCACCGGCACCGTCGAGGCGGGCGTGGAGCCCGGTTGCCGCCTGCTGGACGGCTACCAGCTCATCGGCGGCCCCGCCGACGTGCTGGTAGCCGGAGCCAAGGTCGAGGTCACCGGCCGGGCCCAGCCCGACATGCTCACCACGTGCCAGCAGGGCATCCCGTTCGTCGTGGAGTCCGCCCGCCGCGCCTGACGGCAGGAGCCCGCCCCCGCCGGGGCGGGGACGGGCTCCTGTGGTGAGGCGGAGGGTGGTCAGGCGGCGCGGATCAGTCGACCGCGCCGATCGCGACCGAGCCGCGGCCGACGACCGCGCCCTCGGTGGTGGTCACGGCCAGGTCGCCGTAGAGCTCGCGGCCGGCGACCGGGGCGGACTGGACGGTCACCGTGCCGGTGAGGGCGGCGGTGCCGCCGTTGGCCAGAGCGAGCGGGGTGGCCGGAGCGGTCAGCGTGCCCAGCGAGGCCGCCGAGAACGAGTCCCGGTAGTCGTAGGCGGTGCTGGTGCCCGGCCCGTCGACGGCGTACCCGTCGACCAGGACGCGGTAGGTGCCGGCGACCGGGTTGACCAGGGTCACCGCCTCCTCCGAGTCGCCGTCGGCCGCGCGGCCGACCTCGGTGGCACCGCGGAAGACGTACAGGTCCAGGTCGGCGCCGAGGTCCGCGGTGTTGCCGATGCGGGCCGTGAAGCTGGCTGCGCCGGCCGGCACCTCGACCAGGTACTCCTGCTGCGCGCCCTCGCCGATCGTGGGCCGCTCGGCGTGCACGCTGGCCAGCGGGCTGCCCTGACCGGTCACCGAGACCGGGCCGAAGGCGTTGGTCAGGTCCCAGGTGACCTCGGTCGGGGTGCCGGCGGTGACCGACGGCAGCTCGACCACGGCCGGGGAGACCGTGACGCCCTGCACCCGCACCTGGAGCTGGTACGGGTTGTCCAGCGCCGGCGAGGTGCGCCGCGACTCCACCTCGAACTCCCAGACCCCGGCGATCGGCTTCTGGTAGTCCCGCTCCTGCGGCTTGCAGGCGGCGGCGTCGGAGAAGTTGGTGTAGCAGGCGGTGCTCGCGGTGCTCTCCACCGGCACGCCGTACGGGTTGATCGCGATGAACCGGGTCTGCGAGCCGGTGGCGATGCCGGACAGGTTGACCTGGATCGTGCCCGCGCCCGCCGGGACCGTCACGTAGTACGAGGTGGAGCTGTTGCGCTCGACCGAGCCCTCGGCCGAGAACGAGTACGCCGGCTTCGCCACGTCGCTGGCGGCCACCACGACGGCGGAGACCTCGAAGTCGACCACGGAGGTGGCCGGGTCGTCGATCAGCAGGAGCGCGCCGTGCGCCCCGGCGGTCTTCGGCTTGGCCTTCACGGGGATGGTGACGGTCTTGTTCAGCGGCAGCCACACCTGCTGCTTCGCGCTGAAGGTGCCGTCGTTGCCGCGCAGCGTCACGGTGTGCAGCAGGCTCTTGTTCGGGCCGCTGGTCCGGGTGACCTTCACCTCGTACGTCTTGGACTTCTTCAGCGGCTGCCCGCCCTGCGCGACGGCGCAGCGGTTGTAGACGCCGGTGCCCCGGTGCGGGTTCGGCACGAAGGCGCCGGTGGCCTTGTCGTAGCGGGTCAGGTTCGCCGACAGTTCGGTGCAGACGGGCGCGTCGGAGACGTACGACCGGGTCTGCACGCCCTTGGCCAGCAGCGCCCACGCGCCCGGCACGTCGAACATGCCGTAGCCCTGCGCGTACGTCGCGACGCCCGCGATGGGCTTGGCCGAGGTGTAGATGGCCCGGCGCAGCGCGGCGGGGCTGACGCCCTTGTCGGTCGCCTTGGCGGCCGACAGCAGCAGCGCGGCGGCGCCGGTGGCCTGCGGGGAGGCCATCGAGGTGCCGTTGAGCATCTGGTAGCCCGGCGGCAGCGGGTAGCCGGCCTCGGGGACGGGGCTGCCGGCCTGCCAGGTCGGCGCGGTGGAGATCGCCGAGCCGGGGGCCGCGATGTTCGGCTTGAAGCCGCCGTCCTCACGCGGGCCGCGCGAGGAGAAGTTGAACAGGGCGTTGCCCTTGCGGACGACCGAGCCGTAGTTGGCCAGCCAGGTGTCCTTGCTGATGCTCGCCGCGACGCTGACCACGTTGTCGGCCACCGACGGGTCGCCGACGGTGTTCAGTCCGGGTCCGGAGTTGCCGGCCGAGATGAACAGCTGCACGCCGTACGTGTTGATCAGCTCGTTGTAGAGCTGGGAGCGGGCGTTCGAGCCGTCGTTGAGCGCGGGCAGGCCGCCGATCGACATGTTGACCACGTCGACCCCGCGGTTGATCACCAGGTCGGCCATGCCGGTGGTGAGCGCCGCGGCGGTGCAGCCGCCGCCCCAGGAGCAGGCCCGGGCGGAGACGAGCTTCGCGCCGGGGGCCGCGCCGTCGAACGCGCTGTTGCCCAGCATGTCGTTGGCGGCGGTGATGCCGGCGACGTGCGTGCCGTGGGTGGACTCGACGATGCCGATGTTGACGTAGTCGACCAGTCCCGGGCCGCCGACCGGCGCGGTGTCGACGTCCTCGCGGTATTCGACGACGAACGGGATCTGCTCGCGGACCGCGGTGGCCGGGTTGTCCGTGCCGAAGTGCCCGACCTGGAACTCCTCCTTGTACGGGCGCAGCACCTCGTCGTCGGTGAAGTCCCGGTTGAGGTTGGCGTCGACCCGGATGTCGTGGGTCGTGGCGTCGTAGAGGATGCCGAAGGCGTCGGTGGTGTCGCCGTCGCGGTTGACGTCACCTTCCGGGTCGCTGCCCGCCGTGATCGACTCGCGGAAGAGGTTGAACCGGTAGTTGCCGGCCGGGGCCGTCCAGGTCGCGCCGCCCGCGGTGAAGCTCGGGCCGGCGACCTCGGTGATCATCGCCCGCCAGGTGGCGTCCTCCAGCGGGTCCGTGGCGGTCACCCAGTCCACGATCTTGCGCTCGCCGGTGGTGGTGGTCTGGAGCGCCGGCTGGTCGAGGTCCACGCCGGAGTCCATGATGCCGATGGTGACACCGCGGCCGTCCCACGCCGGGTGCGCGGCCTTGAAGGTCTCCGCGCCGGTCTCGTTGGTCGGCATGTACGGGTTCACCGCGCCGGTGTCGTCGCCCGGCCCGGCCAGGGTCTCGCCCTGCGCGGCGGCCTTCGCGCCGGCCGGCGCGGCCTCCGGGACCGGGTCGGGGAGCTGGATGGTCTCGTCGAGGTCGACGGCGGCGACGCCGGGGAGCGTGGCGGCCTTGAGCACCTTCGCGGTGGGGACCTTCGCCAGGACGTAGCCGATGGAGTCGAAGCGCCGGCTCACCGTGCCGCCGAGCTGCCGCACCGCGTCCGCGACGTCCTTCGCCTCGCCCTTGTCGGTGGCGACGATCAGGGTGACGGTCTTGGCGTGCTTCGCCTCGGCCTCGCTCAGCAGCTTGGCGTCGTGCGCGCCCAGCGTCTCCACGGCGGTGGCCTGCGGAGCCTCCGTCTCGGTGGCGGGGGCGGCGCTCGCGGTCGCGGCGCCGCCGGCGCCGGTCATGGCACCGGCGGCCACGACCGACGCGAGGAGCCCGGCGGAGGTACGCCGGCTCAGGTTTCGGGGTTTGCTCACGTTCTCTTTTCCTCCAGAGAACAGGGCCCTGAAGTCACAGGGCACGCGTGAGCGAATCTTTGGTTCTGGCGGGCGTGGTGTCACTACCGACCGGTACGTTGTGACCACTTCGTGACATGCATAGGCGCGCATTGTCACATGTGTACTGCTAGTGGGGCCGGGTCCGTCAGCGCCTCCGGTGCGGCGTCAACGGTCCACAGCGGACGGTCGGTCGGCCTCGCCGAGCAGCTCAGGGGCCTGCGGCTGCCGGGGAGCCACCTCCACCTGCGGCGGCGCGGCCAGCTCCCGGTCCGACACGCCCAGCTCGGCGAGCTTGCGGGCGCTGACCAGCACCCGCGCCTCCAACGAGCCGACCGCCCGGTTGTACGCGGTCACCGCCCCGCCCAGCGACGCGCCGAGCTTGCCCACGTGGTCGCCCAGCGTGGACAGCCGCCCGTACAGCTCGCGGGCCAGCGAGTGCACCGCCACCGCGTTGCGGGCCAGCGCCTCCTGCCGCCACGAGTACGCCACCGTGCGTAGCAGCGCCACCAGGGTCGCCGGGGTGGCCAGCACCACGTTGCGGGCGAACGCGTGCTCCAGCAGCGTCGGGTCGCGCTGCAACGCCACGTCGAGGAACGGGTCGGCCGGCACGAACAACACCACGAACTCCGGGGTCTGGTCGAACGCCGCCCAGTAGTTCTTCGCCGCCAGCGCGTCGACGTGCGCCCGCAGGTGCCGCGCGTGCGCGTCGAGGTGGGTGTCCCGGCCCCGCTCGTCGCGGGCCTCCATCGCCGTCAGGTACGCGTCGAAGGGCGCCTTCGCGTCCACCACCACCGAGCGGCCCCCGTGCAGCCGGACCACCAGGTCGGGGCGTACCCCCTGATGGTCCGTCGCGGCGGTGACCTGCTCGCTGAAGTCGCAGTGCTCCAGCAGGCCGGCGGCCTCGACGATCCGGCGTAGCTGGTGCTCGCCCCAGCGGCCCCGCACCTGCGGCGCGCGCAACGCCGCCACCAGCTGCTTGGTCTCGGTGCGCAGCTCGCCGGAGACCGCGCCCATCGCCCGCACCTGCTCGCGCAGCTCGGCGTACGCGTCGACCCGCGCGTGCTCCAGTTCGGCGACCCGGGACTCGTAGCGGCGCAGCGTGTCGTGCAGCGGCGCCACCGCCCGGGCCACCGCCTCCTGCGACTGCGCGGTCGCCTCGTAGCTCAGCGCCCGCATCGACTGCTCCAGCCGCCCCTCGCCCGCCCGGGTCGCGGCCAGGGTGGCCTCCAGCCGGGCGAGGTCGGCCGCCGACCGGGACCGGGCCGCGAACCAGCCCAGCGCGCCGCCCGCGGCGAGACAGAGCACCACCACGGCCAGCGTCGAGAAGCTCATCACCAGAGCTTGCCAAACGCGTACGACGGGCACGCGCCGGGTACTTTTCAGGGCATGGAAACTCTGCTCGCGGTCATCCTCGTGGCGCTCCTCGTCGGGGGCTTCGTCTGGTGGCGCCGGGAGAGCGCGGCCCGTCAGGCGCGCAGCCTGGCCGACGTGCGCGCCGACGCCCAACGCTGGCACGAGCGCCTCGGCGGCCAGGTGATGAACCTGCACGGCGACTCACCGGCCGTGCGGCAGGCCCTGGTCGACGCCGGCGAGCGGTACAACGCGGCGGGCAGCCAGCTGGAGCAGGCCCGCACCGTCCACCAGTACCGGCTGGCCCGGGAGACCGCCCTGGAGGGGCTGGCGTACGCCCGCGCGGCCCGGATCGCGCTGGGCATCGACCCCGGCCCCGAGCTGCCGCCGCTGGCCTCCGCCGAGGGCACCGGCCAGCTCACCCGGGAACGCGAGGTCAACGTGCAGGGGCAGACCTTCCGGGCCGGCCCGCAGCCCGGCCAGGGCACGCCCTACTACTACCCCGGCGGCCGCTACCAGGGCCGCCCCGTGCCGGCCGGCTGGTACTCGACCCCGTGGTGGAAGACGGCGCTCGGCGCGGGCGCGGGCGTGCTCGGCGGCATGCTGATCGCCGACGCGCTCTTCTCCCCGGCGTTCGCCGACCCCGGGTACGGCTACGAGGCCGGCTACCAGGAGGGCTTCGGCGACGGCGCCGACTTCGGCGGCGGAGATCCTGCCGGCGGTGACTTCGCCAGCGCGGGCGATTTCGGCAGCGCGGGCGATTTCGGTGGTGGCGATTTCGGTGGTGGCGACTTCTGACGCCACTCCCGCCCTGCCGTTGCCGCCCGTGCCGGTGGGCGTTAAGAAGGGCCCCCCGTTATGCAGAATGCGTTGACAGGGGGCCCCTCCTTGCACCTCAGCCGGTGTTGCGCATGCCGGCGGCGATGCCGTTGACCGTGGTGAGCAGCGCCCGCTCCAGCGCCGTACCGTCACTCGGGGCCCGTCGCCCACCCGGGGCCGTGGCCACCGCCCGCCCCGCCGCGCCGGAGTCGCGGTACTGCCGCAGCAGCGCCACCTGGAGGTGGTGCAGCGGCTCCAGGTAGGTGTCGCGCACCGCGAGGGTGCGCTGGAGCACCGGCGAGCCCTCCAGCAGGGCCGGCGAGGCGGTGACCGCCAGCACCTCCCGCTTCGTCAGCTCGTACTCCTGCTCGATCTTCGCGAAGATCGGGTGCAGCTTCTTCGGCACGAGGGTCTCCACGTACCGGCGGGCGATGCTGAGGTCGGTCTTGGTCAGCATCATCTCGACGTTCGACAGGAACGTGCCGAAGAAGTGCCAGTTGCGGTGCATCTCGGCCAGCACGTCCTCCAGCCCGGCCTCGCGCGCCGCCGCCAGCCCCGAGCCGACCCCGAACCAGCCGGGCACGATCTGCCGGGTCTGCGTCCAGCCGAACACCCACGGGATGGCCCGCAGCCCGGCCAGGCCCGCCCCGGTGTTCGGCCGCTTCGCCGGACGGGAGCCGATGTTCAGCGCGCCGAGCAGCTCGGTGGGGGTGGACGCCCAGAAGTACTCCGGCAGGTCCGGGTCCTCCACCAGCGACCGGTACGACCGGAACGCCGCGTCGGAGATCACGTCCATCGAGGCGTCCCAGCGCTCCAGCTGCTCGGCCGGCTGCCGGGGCGCGGTGTGCAGCAGGGTCGCCTGGAGCACGGCGGCCATGGTCAGCTCCAGGTTCTCCCGGGCCAGCGCCGGCAGCGTGTACTTGTCGGAGATGACCTCGCCCTGCTCGGTGACCTTGATCGCGCCGTCGAGGGTGCCGTACGGCTGGGCCAGGATCGCCTCGTGGGTGGGGCCGCCGCCGCGCCCGACGGTGCCGCCCCGGCCGTGGAACAGCCGCAGGTGCACCCCGTGCCGGGCGGCCACGTCCCGCAGCGCCCGCTGCGCCCGGTGGATCGACCACTGGCTGGTGGTGATGCCCGCCTCCTTGTTGGAGTCGGAGTAGCCCAGCATCACCTCCTGCACGTCGCCCCGGGCCGCCACCAGCGACCGGTACGCCGGCAGCGACAGCAGCTCGTCCAGCAGCTCGCCGCCGGAGTTCAGCTCGGCGGGGGTCTCCAGCAGCGGCACGAAGCCGATCCGGGCCCGGCCGCTGTGCACGTCGACGAGCCCGGCCTCGCGGGCCAGCACCACCGCCGCGAGCACGTCGTCCACGCCGAGGGTCATCGAGATGATGTACGACTCGATGACGTCGGAACCGAACCGGTCCTGCGCCTCGCGGATCGTGGCGAACACGTCGAACGTCTTGCGGGCGCTCTCGGTCAGCGGCGTGTCCAGCGTCGACAGCGGGCGGCGGCCGGTCAGCTCGTCGGCGAGCAGCTTGGTGCGCTCCAGGCGGGTCAGCGCCGGGTAGTCGGACACCTCGCCGACCGCCCCGTAGAGCTGGGTGAGCACCTCGTGGTGCTTCTCGGCGTGCTCCCGCACGTCCATCGTCGCCAGGTGCAGGCCGAACGCGGACACCGTACGGATGGTGGAGGCGAGCCGGCCCACGGCGGTGAGCTGGCCGGCGTTGCGGGCCAGCGAGGCGCGCAGCAGCTCCAGGTCGGCGATCAGCTCCGCCGCGCCCTGGTAGTCGCGCCCCGGCACGTGCGGGGTGCCCCGGCGCAGCCGCTCCCGGGTGTTGGCCAGCTTCGCCTTCACGCACCGGGCCTTCAGCCGGTAGGGCTCCTCGGCGTTGACCCGGCGGAACCGGGGGGCCACCTCGGGCAGCGCGTCCAGGTCGGCGGCGAGGCTGGCGGAGAGGTCCAGCGACACCCCGCGCAGCCGGCGGGACACGGACACCTCGTTGATCAGGTGCTCCATCGCCGCCTCGGTGGCCGCGATGCCGTGCTCGTGCTGGATGCGCAGCACCTCGCCGGTGACCTGCGGGGTGACGAACGGGTTGCCGTCCCGGTCGCCGCCGATCCAGGTGCCGAACGTCAGCGGGCGGGCCGTCGGGGACGTCTCCACGCCGAGGGCGCGCAGCGTGTCGGCGAGGTCGTCGAGCACCTGCGGGGCGGCCTCGGCGTACAGGTCGCGCAGGTAGTAGATGGCGTTGCGGGCCTCGTCGGTCGGGTCCGGCCGGTCGAGCCGCAGCTCGTCGGTCTGCCACATCAGGTCCAGCAGCTCGGCCAGGCGCCGGTTGGCCGGCCCCTCGTCGCTGGCCCCGTAGAGGATCGCGTTGGCGGTCTCCGCGTCCAGCTCGTCGGCGAGGGCGCGCAGCTTCGACAGGATCGACCGGCGGGCCGCCTCGGTGGGGTGGGCGGTGAAGACCGGGCGTACGGCGAGCCGGCGGGCCGCCGCCGCGATCTCCTCGGCGGGCACCCCGCGCTCGGCGATCATCTTGGCCGCCTGGTCCAGCCAGCCGCCCTGGATCGCCCGGCGGCGGCGCAGGTCGCGGGCCCGGTGCACCTGCTCGGTGATGTTGGCCAGGTGGAAGTAGGTGGAGAAGGCGCGGGCGAGCTTCGTGCCGGTGGTCACGTCCAGCCCGCCGAGGCGCTGGGCGGCGGCCGGGGCGTCGGCGCGGACCTGCGCCCGGATCTCCTCGACCAGGTCGAGCAGGGGGCGGCCCTCCTGCCGGGCGAGGGTCTGCCCGAGCAGCGTGCCGAGGCGGCGGATGTCGGCCCGCAGTGCGGCGTCCGGGCCGTCGTGGTCGTGCTGGTCGGTCACGGGTGCGCTCCTTACGCCGGGGACGAAGGACAGCGCTGTCCGACTCCCTGGATCGTATCCGCGTCGCCCCCTTCGAAAGGAAGGGCCCCTTGTTATCGCCTTTTGTTGTACAGGGGGCCCCTGCTAACCGCGCTCACCCGGCGGGGCGCGCATCGTCGCTGGTGGGAGGCGTGCCGGCGGTGTGGCGGGCGGCGGCGCGCCGGCCCCGGACCAGGGTGGCCGTGAGCAATCCCACGACGCCGAGCACCACCCACAGGGCGAGCCCGCCCAGCGGCCAGCCCATCGACCGGCGGTCGAAGTACACCGCTGACCTGATCAGGTCGGTGGTGAGCCCGGGCACGTTCCACCGGTGCATCCCGCGCAGCCAGGTGGGCAGGAACTCCGGGGCGTAGACGCCGCCGGAGCCCGGGTTGCCGAGCACCACCAGCAGCAGGATGACGAGCCCGGTGCCGAGCAGCCCGAGCCAGCCCTGCACGGCCGAGGCGACCATGGCGGCGGCGAAGACGGCCAGCGCGCCGACCGCCGCCACCGCCGGCACGTCGTGGTGCCAGACGTCCAGCACCGGGCCGACGACGAGCGCGCCCGCCGCGCCGAGCACGACGGCGTACGCCGCGAGCGCGGCGATGCGTAGCCCGGCGCGGGCGAGGTTGCGCGGGGCGGTGCCGGTGCGCAGGCCCAGCGCGGTGGCGGCGAGGTAGCCGCCGAGGACGTACCCGACCGCGAGGTAGAACGGGACGAGACCGCGTGGGTCGCTCTGCTCCACCGGCACCTCGTCGGTGACCGTCAGCGGCAGGTCGCCCCGCCGGGCCGCCTCGGTGAACACCTGGTCGACCACGTCGGCGGCGGCGGGCGCGGCGGCGCTGGCGGTGGCGAGGCGCAGCCCGCCCCCGGGGGTGGAGGTGAGCACCCCGTACACCTCGCGGCCGGTGAGCCCGTCGTCGGCGGCGGCCGGGTCGGCGTACTCGATGGGCTCGATCTTGTCGGTCTCGCGGCGCACGGCGGCCATGACCGCCTGGGCGCGCTGGTCGCCGAGGACCACCCCGACGGGCAGGTCGCGCGGCGTCGGGTCGTGCAGCGCCCCCACGTAGGCGGCGATGAAGGCGGTGGCCAGCACCAGGGCGCCGACCAGCAGGCCGGCGGTGCGGGGCAGCCAGTCGCGCACCGGGATGTCCGGCTCCTCGTCCACGTGGTCAGCCTAGGGTGCGGTATGCACCTATTGTGATGCTTTGCTGCTCTGATGCCGGGGCGAAAAGCGGTGGCGGCGGCCGGTAGCGTCCGATCATGGAGTCGCTGCGCTATCCGCCGAAGCCCCGGCCCGGCGACCGGGTCGCGGTCGTGTCACCCTCCGCCGGGCTGCCGGCGATCTTCCCCCACGTGTACGAGCTGGGCCTGCGCCGGCTGCGCGAGGAGTTCGGCCTGGAGCCGGTCGAGTACCCGACCACCCGCGTGATGGGCGCGGACCCGCGCGACCGGGCCCGGGACGTCACCGCCGCCTTCGCCGACCCGACGGTCACCGCCGTGCTCGCCACGGTCGGCGGGGACGACCTGATCACCGTCACCCCGCACCTGGACGACGCCGTGCTGCGGGCCAACCCGAAGCCCTACTTCGGCTACTCGGACAACACCAACCTGCTCAACCACCTGCACCGGCTCGGGATCGTCGCCTTCCACGGCGGGTCCGTGCTGGTGCACCTCGGCCGGCCCGGCGCGCTGCACCCGGTGACCGCCGGCTCGCTGCGCGCCGCCCTGTTCACCCCCGGCTGGTACGACCTCGCGCCGGCCCCCGAGTGGGGCGACCAGCCGAACGACTGGCGCGACCCGGCCACCCTCGCCGACGAGCCGCCCATGTTCCCCGGCGGCGGCTGGCACTGGCAGGGGCCGGAGACGGTCGTGCGGGGGCGGACCTGGGGCGGCAACCTGGAGATCCTGCACTGGCTGCTGGCCGCCGACCGGGTCGGCGGGGTCGCCGACCACGCGGGTGAGGTGCTGATCGTCGAGACCTCGGAGGAGCTGCCGTCGGCGACCGAGGTGTACCGGATGCTGCGCAACCTGGGGGAGCGGGGGCTGCTCGCCGGCTTCCCGGCGGTGCTCGTCGGCCGGGCCAAGGCGTGGGACTTCGACCGCCCGCACACCCTCGCGCAGCGCCGGGCGTACGCCGACGCGCAGCGGACGGCGGTGACCCGGGCGCTCGCCGAGTACGCCCCGGACGCGGTGGTCGTCTTCGACGTCGACCTCGGCCACACCGACCCGCAGCAGATCGTCCCGTACGGGGGCGAGGTCGTCGTCGACGCCGTCGAGCGGCGGATCAGCGTGCGCTACTGACCGCCCGGCTCCCGCACGAAGACGCCCGCGCCCGGGGCGCCCTCGACGAGCCCGCGCGCCTTCAACCAGTCGACGGCCGACCGGACCACCTGACGGGAGACGTCGAACTCGGCGCACAGTTCCGTGCCCGAGGGCAGCTTGGCTCCCGGTGGGTACTCGCCCGACTCGATCCGGCTGGTCAGGGCGTCGATGAGTCGCTGTTTCTTCGTGTACGCAGGCATGGGCTTACTTCCGTGGCAGGTAAGGCTATGTGATCACGATCGGTGCGAAGCGTCAATCAAAAGTGCGCTCAGGTGTTGGCTTGGCATGACAGGTAGTGCTAGGTCTGCGCCGGGTGGCCGTGGCAGGTTCGCCCGTCGGATGAAGAGCGGCCCGGGGTGGAGGTGGCACTCCAGTCCCGGGCCTTGACCGGGAAAGGACCCCGGCCCATGCGTAACCTACCGAACTTCGCCCATCCGTCCTGGTGTCTGCGCGGCCCTGACTGTGCCGTGTCGAGCGGCCTGCACCTGTCCGGCCTGGTCGACGCCGCGGTTCGTGGCGACGAGGTCATTCAGGTGCGGATCGGCCTGTGGCGGATGGACGTCGGCCCCACCCCGCCGTCCGGCCTGCTGCTCGAACTCTCGACCGGAGCGGACGTCGAGCGCTGGCCGATCGACCTGGCGCAGTCCCGGTCCCTGGTCGCTCTGTCCGGGAGGCTGTTGGCTGGCCTCGCCGCCGGCGCGGCACGAGCAGCCTGACCACGACTGGCGTGCGGCAGAACACGGGGGTTGAGCAGATCTTGGACGGTTCCGGTTCCTGGAAAACCGTAAGTGTCCAAGGTCCGCGTTGGTGACGCGGCACCGACGCCGGTGCCACTGGTGGCGGGGAGAGATCGGGCAGATCTTGGAAGATTTCGGCCCCTGGAGGGGCCGTTTGGCACCAAGATCTCCCGGCCCACGTCCGGCGCGGCGCCCGGCGACGACGTTCTATTCAGCGAGGACGGCGAAGGCGCGGACCGGGAAGGTGCCCATTCCCGCCACCATCGGCGGGGCGGCCGTGAACCGGAAGCCGGTCGGGGGCAGCGCGTCCAGCCCGGTCAGGTGCTCCACGATCGGGATGCCGGCCGCCAGCAGGCCGCTGTGCGCCGGGCGCTCGCCCCGGGCTGCCTGGCTCATGTCGTCGATGTTGATCGAGTCGATGCCGACGAGGGTCGCCCCCGCCCCGACCAGCCACGCGGCGCCCTCCCCGGTCAGGTACGGCGCGTCGGGGGCGGCGTACCGGTCGGTGCCGAAGTGCGCCGACCAGCCGGTGTGCAGCAGCACCGCCCGCCCCGCCACCTCGTGCGGGGCGAGCAGCGGGCGACCCACCGCGCGCGTGCCGGCGGGCACCCGGACCACGATCCCCGGCAGGTCGGCGAGGCGGTCCAGCCCGACGCCGGTGAGGTCGGCCCCGTCGGCCCACCGGTGCGCGGGCGTGTCCAGGTACGTGCCGGTGTTGGCGATCATCTCGATCCGCCCGACCTGGAACTCCGTGCCCGGGGCGTAGTTCGCCCGGGACGCCTCCCGGGTCAGCCACTCGGTGACCCGGGGCGCCGGCCAGCCGGGCAGGGTGGTCATGCCGTCGCTGATCACGTGGCTCAACTCGACCAGCCGCCGTCGTTCCGTCACGCCCCCGACTCGACCATGCCCCGGGGCCGCCGGTCAAGCGGGGATAGGCTGGGTGCTGTCAACCCCCCCGTCCTCGCCGGGCGCGGGGGAAGCGTCGTGTGCCGTGACCGCGCCACTGGGAAGTGATCAGATTGCTCACCGGACTCTTCGCCGCCGCCCTGGCCGACCCCGGGCTGGCCCGGGCGCGTGACCTGGCGCGCTCCGGTGCCGCGCAGGTCGACGGGCTGGACCTGACCGCCCCGGCGGCGCTGCGCCCGTTCGCCGTCGCCGCCGTCGCCGCCGACGGGGCTTCCCAAGGTGCGGGGCGGCCCGTGCTGGCGGTGACCGCCACCAGCCGGGAGGCCGACGACCTGGCCTCGGCGCTGGGCAGCCTGCTCCCGGCCGAGCAGGTCGCCGTCTTCCCGTCCTGGGAGACGCTGCCGCACGAGCGGCTCTCGCCCCGCTCCGACACCGTCGGCCGGCGGCTGGCCGTGCTGCGCCGGCTCGCCCACCCCGACGCCGCCGACGCGCACGGGCGTACCGGGCCGCTGCGGGTGGTCGTCGCGCCGGTCCGGTCGCTGCTCCAGCCGCAGCTCAAGGGCCTCGGCGACCTGGAGCCGGTGCGGCTGGCCGCCGGCGACGAGGCGGATCTGGAACAGGTCGCCCGCCGGCTCACCGACATGGCGTACGCCCGGGTCGACCTGGTCACCAAGCGCGGCGAGTTCGCGGTGCGCGGCGGCATCCTCGACGTCTTCCCGCCCACCGACGAGCACCCGTCCCGGGTCGAGTTCTGGGGCGACGAGGTGGAGGAGATCCGCACCTTCGCCGTGGCCGACCAGCGCACCATCGAGGCCGCCGGGCTGCTGTGGGCCCCGCCGTGCCGGGAGCTGCTGCTCACCCCGGCCGTGCGGCGGCGGGCCGCCGCCCTGGCGGCCGAGCACCCCGAGCTGGCCGAGATCCTCGACAAGCTGGCCGAGGGCATCCCCGTGGAGGGGATGGAGTCGCTGACCCCGGCGCTGCTCGGCAGCGAGAGCCTGGAGCTGCTGCTGGACTGCATGCCGGCCGGCACCCACGTGCTGCTCTGCGACCCGGAGCGCATCCGCACCCGGGCGCACGACCTGGTCCGTACCTCCGAGGAGTTTCTCCAGGCCAGCTGGGCCGCGGCGGCCGTCGGGGGCCAGGCCCCCGTCGATCTCGGCGCCGCCGCCTTCAAGACCCTGGCCGACGTACGCGCGCACGCCCGCGCCCGGCGTCGGCCCTGGTGGACCCTCGCCCCGTTCGGGCTGGTGGAGGCCGACGCGGCCCCGGCCCGGCAGCCCTGGGAGGACGTGCCGACCGAGGTCGACGTCGCGCCCGACGACGCGATCGCGGTGACCCTGGCCGCCCAGCCGGCCCCGCTCTACCACGGCGAGACCGCCCGGGTGGCCGAGGACCTCAAGCGCTGGGCCGGCGAGGGCTGGTCGATCGCGCTGGTCTTCGAGGGCCACGGCCCCGCCCAGCGGGCCGTCGAGGTGATCCGTGACGCCGGCCTCGGCGCCCGGTTCGTCGACGAGGTGCCGGCCGCGCCCGCCCCCGGCGAGGTCCTGGTCACCTGCGGCGGCCTGACCAGTGGGTTCGTCGACGAGGCGTCCCGGTTCGTGCTGCTCACCGGCAACGACGTCACCGGCGGCCGGGGCACCTCGACGCGGGACATGCGCAAGATGCCGAGCCGGCGGCGCAACACCATCGACCCGCTGGAGCTCAAGGCCGGCGACCACGTGGTGCACGAGCAGCACGGCATCGGCCGGTACGTCGAGCTGGTGCAGCGCACCGTCAACGGCGCGAGCCGGGAATACCTGGTCATCGAGTACGCCGCCAGCAAGCGCGGCCAGCCCGGCGACCGGCTGTTCGTCCCCACCGACCAGCTCGACCAGCTCTCCCGGTACGTCGGCGGGGAGCAGCCCACCCTGCACAAGATGGGCGGCGCGGACTGGCAGAAGTCCAAGGCGCGGGCCCGCAAGGCGGTCAAGGAGATCGCCGCCCAGCTCATCCAGCTCTACGCCGCCCGCAAGGCGTCCAAGGGGCACGCGTTCGCCCCGGACTCCCCGTGGCAGCGGGAGCTGGAGGACGCGTTCCCCTGGCAGGAGACGCCGGACCAGCTGGCCGCCATCGAGGAGGTCAAGCGGGACATGGAGCAGACCGTCCCGATGGACCGGCTGATCTGCGGCGACGTCGGGTACGGCAAGACCGAGATCGCGGTGCGGGCGGCGTTCAAGGCGGTGCAGGACGGCAAGCAGGTGGCGGTGCTGGTGCCGACCACCCTGCTGGTGCAGCAGCACTACAACACGTTCGCCGAGCGGATGAGCCAGTTCCCGGTGCAGATCCGGCAGCTGTCCCGCTTCCAGACGCCGAAGGAGTCCGAGCGGACGCTGGAGATGGTCGGCGACGGCACCGTGGACATCGTCATCGGCACCCACCGGCTGCTCCAGACGGCGACCCGGTTCAAGCAACTCGGCCTGGTCATCGTCGACGAGGAGCAGCGCTTCGGCGTCGAGCACAAGGAGCACCTGAAGACGCTGCGCGCCTCCGTGGACGTGCTGAGCATGTCGGCCACCCCGATCCCGCGCACCCTGGAGATGGCGATCACCGGCATCCGGGAGATGTCGACGATCGCCACCCCGCCGGAGGAGCGGCACCCGGTGCTCACCTTCGTCGGGGCGCACGACGAGCGGCAGGTGGCCGCGTCGATCCACCGCGAGCTGCTTCGCGACGGGCAGGTGTTCTACCTGCACAACCGGGTCGAGTCGATCGATCGGGCGGCGCGGAAGATCCGGGAGCTGGTGCCGGAGGCCCGGGTCGCGGTGGCGCACGGCCAGATGGGCGAGGAGGCCCTGGAGAAGGTCATGGTCGGCTTCTGGGAGAAGGAGTTCGACGTCCTGGTCTGCACCACGATCGTGGAGTCGGGCATCGACATCCCCAACGCCAACACGCTGATCGTGGAGCGGGCCGACCTGCTCGGCCTGGCCCAGCTGCACCAGATCCGGGGCCGGGTGGGCCGGGGCCGCGAGCGGGCGTACGCGTACTTCCTCTATCCGCCGGAGAAGCCGCTCACCGAGCACGCCCACGAGCGGCTGGCCACCATCGCCCAGCACACCGAGCTGGGGGCCGGCATGTACGTGGCGATGAAGGACCTGGAGATCCGGGGCGCGGGCAACCTGCTCGGCGGCGAGCAGTCCGGCCACATCGAGGGCGTCGGCTTCGACCTGTACGTCCGGATGGTCGGCGAGGCGGTGCAGGCGTTCAAGGGCGAACGCCCCGAGGAGGAGACCGACGTCAAGATCGACCTCCCGGTGGACGCGCACCTGCCGCACGACTATGTCGGCGTGGAGCGGCTGCGCCTGGAGATGTACCGCAAGCTCGCCGAGGCCCGCGACGCCGACCGGCTGCGCGAGGTGGTCGCCGAGATGACCGATCGCTACGGCGAGCCGCCCGCCCCGGTGCAGAACCTGGTGGCGGTGGCGAGGTTCCGGCTGCTGGCCCGCCGCTACGGCCTCACCGACGTGAGCATGCAGGGCAAGCACCTGCGGTTCGGCCCGCTGCCGCTGCCCGACTCCAAGCAGCTGCGGCTCAAGCGCTACCACCCCGACTCGGTCTACAAGTCCGCGCTCGACCAGGTCAGCGTGCCCCGGCCCAGCACCCGTCGCGTCGGCGGCGAGCCGCTGCGCGACCAGGCGCTGCTTCAGTGGTGCGCCCAGCTCCTGAAAGACGTGCTGGGCGATCCGGCCCCCGTCGCCCAGCCGGCCGGGGCGGGTGCCCGATGAGCGGGGGCGGGCAGCGGGGCCGGGGCGGCAACGCGTGGTGGGCGGCGTCACGGCCGGTAGGGGCGCATGAGAGAGTGACGGTCATGCGTGCTCGCCGTCTCATCGCCGCCGCCAGCGTCGCGGCCCTCGGTGTCCTCTCCCTCGCTGCGTGCGGGAAGGCCGCGCCGGACGTCGCCGCGTACGTCGGCGACACGAAATACTCCGTCGACCGGGTGGACGAGATCTACGACGACGCCCAGGCCAAGTACGCCGACGCGATCCGGTCGCAGGCCGGGCAGGGCGGCGCCACCCCGTCGCCGGAGCAGCTGCGTTCCACGGTCACCCGGCAGGACGTGCTCAACCTGCTGGTCAGCATCGAGCTGGGCAAGCGGGTCGTGGCCGAGCAGGGCATCACGGTGGCCGACGAGGTCAAGCCGGAGCAGCTGGAGCAGCAGCTCCAGCTGCCGGCCACCACCGAGTACGTCCGGCTCTGGGGCGAATGGGTGGACATCTCCGGCGCGCTCGGCGCGCAGCTGCCCACGGCCGAGGTGGGCGACGAGTCTGTCATGGCGGTCTACCACGCCATCGCCAAGACCGGCGCGATCCAGCCGGGGATGACCGTGGCGGAGGTCCGGCAGGCGTTCGGGGAGAGCGGTGGCCCCGGCAGCCAGGGCGGCTTCGTGCGGGCCGCCACCGCGCTCAGCAACGCCCTCCAGCAGGAGGCCGAGCAGGCCGGCGCGTCGATCAATCCCCGCTTCCGGCCGGTCGGCGTCCCGTCGGTGGTCAGCACCGGCCAGTCGCTGGTCTTCTACTCGCTGCCCTACATCGACCAGTTCGGCCCGGTGACCGACATCTCCACCCCGCAGGCCCCGGCGGAGGAGTCGAACGCACCGGCCGCGCCCGTGGCATGACCGCACGGATCGTCCTGCTGGTCACCTCGCCCCGGCTCCCGGCCGGGCTGCTGACGGCGGCGGCCTGGGACGTCGTACGCGAAAGCCCGGTGCTGGCCGGCGCGGAGAGCGACCTGACGGCGGCCGTGCGGGCGGCGGGCGCCGAGGTGACCGTGCCCGACGGCCCGGCGACGCCGGCGCTGCTCGAAGCGGCGGCGGCGCACGGCGCGGCGGTCTGGCTGGCCGGGCCGGTGGGTGACGAGGCGCTGGCCCGGGAGCTGGGCCTACGGCTGGCCCGCGAGCCGGGCCTGGCCGAGCTGGAGCTGATGTACGGCTCGTGGGATCCGCCGGGTGCCCGCCTGCTCGACGCGGTCGAGGTGATGGACCGGCTGGCCTCGCCGGGCGGCGACCCGTGGAAGCGGGCGCAGACGCACCGCAGCCTCGCCGGCTATCTGATCGAGGAGTGCTACGAGGCGTACGACGCGATCGGCGCGGACGACACCGACGCGCTCCGCGAGGAGCTGGGCGACGTGCTGCTCCAGGTGCTGCTGCACGCCCGGCTGGCCGAGGAGCTGCCCGACGGCGACCGGTGGACCGTCGACGACGTGGCCGGCGGCCTGGTGGACAAGATGATCCGGCGCAACCCGCACGTCTTCGCCGACGACCGGGCCACCACGCTCGACGAGATCACCGCCAACTGGGAGCGGATCAAGCGGGCGGAGAAGGCCCGGGACTCCGTGCTCGACGGCATCGCGCCGAGCCTGCCCGCCCTCGCCCTGGCCGCCAAGATCCTCGATCGCGCCGGCCGCGCCGGCCTGACGGTCCCGCCGCCGGTGGCCGACGCGCGGGCCGGCTCGCCGGTCGACCCGGAGGCGCGGCTCGGCGCGGAGCTGCTGGCCACGGTGGCGACGGCCCGGGCGGCCGACCTGGACCCCGAGGCGGCCCTGCGCCGCGCCGCCCTGGCGTACGCCGACGCCATTCGCGCCGCCGAGCAGGCCACCCCCCGCACCTGATGCTGAGCCCGTGAACGTCGGGGGAGGTCGGTAGGGTTCGGGCCATGGAAGCGTTCGTGCCGCTCGCCGAGCGGATCGTGGAGGCGTTGCTGGAGAGCCGGCCCGGGTTGGCCACCTCTGCCGGGGAGCACCGCTACGACGACCGCCTACCCGACCTCTCCACGGATGCGCTCGCCGCCGACCGGGCGATGCTGAAGGACGCGGCCGACGCGCTCTCCGAGCTCGACCCGGACTCCCTCGACACCGACGAGAGCGTCGACCATGCGCTGCTCACCGCCCTGGTCGACCGGGCGCTGTTCGAGTCCGACGAGATCCGCAGCCACGAGTGGGACCCGCTGCGGCACAACCCGGGCCCGCTGTTGCACGCCCTGCTCGCCCGCCCGTACGCCCCGGCCGACGTGCGGCTGACCAGCCTGGCGGGGCGGCTCGCCGCCGTACCCGACGCCCTGGCGACCGCGCGCGCGACGCTGCGGGACGTGCCCCGGGTGCACGCCGAGACGGCGGTGGGCCAGTTCACCGGCGCGGCGGCGCTGGTCCGCGACGAGGTGCCCCGGCTGCTCGCCGAGGAGCCGGGGCTGCGCGACCGGGTGGAGCCCGCGGCCACGGCCGCGATCGCGGCGCTGGAGGAGTTCGTGGCCTGGCTGCGCGCGGGGCTGGCCGCCGACGCCGGCCCGGGGCGGGACCCCCGGCTGGGCCGGCGGCGCTGGGAGGCCCGGCTGTGGCACACCCTCGACACCGAGCTGGGCGCCGCCGAGGTGCAGCGCCGCGCCTGGGCCAACCTCGACCGGGTCACCGCCGAGATCCGCGAGGCGGCCGTCGAGCTGGTCGGCGGCCCGGCCGACGACGAGACCGTACGCCGGGCGCTGGGCCTGCTGGCCGCCGAGCACCCCGACGATCACACCATCGTGGACCTCGCCTCGGTCGCCCTCGACGAGGCGACCGACTTCGTCCGCGCCCACGATCTGGTGACGCTGGTCGACGACCCGTGCGTGATCCAGGAGATGCCGGAGTTCGCCCGGGGCGTGGCGGTGGCGTACTGCGACTCGCCCGGCCCGCTGGAGATCGCGCCCGTGCCGACGTTCTACTGCATCGCGCCGACCCCGGCCGACTGGCCGCCGGCCCGGGTCGAGTCGTTCTACCGGGAATACAACGATCACATGATCCGCAACCTGACGGTGCACGAGGCGATGCCGGGGCACTTCCTCCAGCTCGCCCACGCCCGCCGGCACGTCGGCCCCACCCGGGTCCGGGCGCTGGCCAGGTCCGGCCCGTTCGTCGAGGGCTGGGCGGTATACACCGAGGAGCTGATGGTCGGCCTCGGCTTCGGCGGGCTGCCGGTGCGGTTGCAGCAGCTCAAGATGCAGCTGCGGATGACGATCAACGCCCTGCTCGACCAGCTCGTGCACTGCGACGACCTGCCCGAGGCCGAGGCGATGGCGCTGATGACGGGCCGGGGCTTCCAGGAGGAGGGCGAGGCGGCCGGCAAGTGGCGGCGGGCGCTGCTCACCTCCACCCAGCTCTCCACCTACTTCGTGGGCTACAGCGAGGTCACCGAGATCGCCGCCCTGCGCCCGGCCGGGGTGTCGGTGCGGGAGTGGCACGATGCGATGCTCGCCCACGACTGCCCGCCCCCGCGCCACCTCCGCACCCTGCTCGGTCTGGGGTAGGGCGGTGGGACGTCGTGCGGCGGGGCGGTCAGCCCGTCGGGTGGCGCGGGTGACGGCGGTCACGGGTTGGCGGAGCGGCGGTCCACGACGCCCGCGCCGGCCGGCAGTTCGAAGCTGGCCCCGTCGACCGTGTCGGTGTAGCTGTCGAGGGCCAGCTCCATCGGCGTGCCGTCCACCTCGCCGGTGAAGCTGCCGAGCACGCCCTCGCTGGTCATGCAGGCGGTGAAGTCGCCGGCCGAGCGCTTGACCTCCACGCAGGCGGCGTGGTGCCCGGCGAGGGTGGTGTCGGTCTCCTTGATGACGGCCTGCGGGTCGAGCGCGGCCTCGGCGAGCAGGCCGACCACCACCGGCGGGGTGACCAGGCCCCGCCGCTTCGCCTCGGTGAACAGCTCGACCGACGGCCGCGCGTTCGGCGGGGGCGGGGCGAGCAGCGTGCAGACGGCCTTCGCCGTGCCGGTCTCGCAGCGGGCGGTGGCGTCGGCGGTGACGGTCAGCTTCCCGCCCGGCCAGGTGTACGCCGACCGGGCCGGGTCCTGCGCCTGGGCGATGGTGGCGGTCTTGCCGCCGGGGAGCTGGTACTCGGCCGAGTAGGTGAGTTCGAGCGCCCGGTCCAGGCGGGCGGCGAAGTCGTTGACCAGGTCCGATCGACCGATCGCCTGACCGGCGTCGTCGAGGGCCTGGCAGCCGGTTACTGAGAGTGACGCGATGACCGACAGAGCGAGCGTGCGGAACGTCGTCGAGGCGGCGGGCATGGCCACCAGCCTTGTCGATCGGGTCCACGTCGTGCAAACCCGTTGCCGGTTGAGGGCCGAGAATCCGGGAATGTCCGACCGGTACGCTCCCGCCGGAAGCGCCGGGCGACGCGGTGCGCCGCGCCGTCGCCCGATACGCTGCGTTCAACACCTGCCTCAGCCGCACCGTCGCGGCCCATACCGGACCGGAACCACACAAACGAGGAGCGACTCAGTGGCAACCATCGAGGGAATCGTCGCCCGGGAGATTCTCGACTCGCGGGGCAACCCCACGGTCGAGGTCGAGGTCGGGCTCGACGACGGCACGATCGCCCGCGCCGCGGTGCCGTCCGGCGCCTCCACCGGCGCCTTCGAGGCGGTCGAGCTGCGCGACGGTGACAAGGACCGCTACCTGGGCAAGGGTGTCGAGAAGGCCGTCGCCAACATCGAGGACAAGATCGTCGACCAGCTCATCGGCTACGAGGCCAGCGAGCAGCGGCTGATCGACCAGAAGATGATCGACATCGACGGCTCGGACAACAAGGGCGAGCTGGGCGCGAACGCCATCCTCGGCGTGTCCCTGGCCGTGGCCAAGGCCGCCGCCGGCAGCGCCGAGCTGAGCCTGTTCCGCTACCTGGGCGGCCCGAACGCGCACCTGCTCCCGGTGCCGATGATGAACATCCTCAACGGTGGGGCGCACGCCGACTCCAATGTCGACGTCCAGGAGTTCATGATCGCGCCGATCGGCGCGCCCACCTTCCGCGACGCGCTGCGCTCCGGCGCGGAGGTCTACCACGCGCTCAAGTCGGTGCTGAAGAAGAAGGGCCTCTCCACCGGCCTCGGTGACGAGGGTGGCTTCGCCCCCAACCTGCCCACCAACGCCGCCGCGCTGGACCTGATCGCCGAGGCGGTCGACAAGGCCGGCTACCGGCTCGGCACCGACATCGTCTTCGCCCTCGACGTGGCCGCCACCGAGTTCTTCGACAACGGCACCTACACGTTCGAGGGCGCGGCGAAGTCCGCCGAGGAGATGAGCAACTACTACACCAAGCTCGCGGGCGACTACCCGATCGTCTCCATCGAGGACCCGCTGGCCGAGGACGACTGGAACGGCTGGGCCACCCTGACCGCGGCGCTCGGCGACCGGGTCCAGATCGTCGGCGACGACCTGTTCGTCACCAACCCGCAGCGCATCGCCCGGGGCATCGCCGAGAAGGCCGCCAACGCCGTGCTGGTGAAGGTCAACCAGATCGGCTCGCTGACCGAGACCCTCGACGCGGTCGAGCTGGCCCACCGGGCCGGCTTCAAGTGCATGATGAGCCACCGCTCCGGCGAGACGGAGGACACCACCATCGCCGACCTGGCGGTGGCCACCGGCTGCGGCCAGATCAAGACCGGCGCCCCGGCCCGTTCGGACCGGGTGGCCAAGTACAACCAGCTCCTGCGCATCGAGGAGGAGCTGGCCGACGCGGCGCGGTACGCCGGGGCGGGCGCGTTCCCGCGTTACCGTTCGGCCTGAGACACCCAGTAGGCCTCGGGGGAGGGGTGTGACGATGCAGCAGCGCCGCACACCGGGTGGTCAGCGTCCCGTCCGCCGGCCGGGTCAGTCCGGCCGGCCGGGCGGGGCCCGCGCCCGGGCGTCGGTCCGCGACGGCGTCCGCGCGGAGGCGCGCGCCGCCGGCCGGTCACCCGGCTCGGCACGCGCCACCGAGCCGGTACGCTCCGCGAACCGTCCCGCCGCCGCCCGGCGTACCGCCGCCGGTGGCACGGTCAAGCGGCTCTCCGCACCCCACCCCCGACGCTTCACCGGCCGGGCCACCGTTTTGTTCGCGGTGCTGATCGCGCTCGCCCTCGCGTACACCTATCCGGTCCGGGTCTACCTGGACCAGCAGGCGGACATCGAGCGGATGGAGGCGGCCCAGGCCGCCCAGCGGCAGCTCATCGCCGAGCGCGCCGCCGAGGCGGCCAAGTGGCGTGACGACGAATACATCCGCATCCAGGCCCGGGAGCGGTTCTACATGGTCTACCCGGGCGAGGTCCCGGTGATCGTGCTCAACGACCCGGCGGGTGCGGCCCGGGACGCGGGCGGCGGGAAGGCACCCGCCCGGCCGCAGACCCCCGATCCCTGGTACGACACCCTGTGGTCGAGCGTGCGGGCCGCGAACGCCGACCGCCCCGGGCAGTGAGCGCGCCACCCTCAGCACGCAGGTTTCAGCGCACCGACGAAAGATGGGCACCGTGACTGTCGTACCCCCGCCTGAGCCGGCGGCGGACTCCTCACCATCGCCGAAGCGGGAACCGGCCACCGAGGCCGACCTGGCCGCGGTGGCCGCCCAGCTCGGGCGCACCCCGCGCGGCACCCGGGCGGTGGCCCACCGCTGCCCCTGCGGCCTGCCCGACGTGGTGGAGACGACCCCGCGCCTGGCCGACGGCACGCCCTTCCCGACGCTGTTCTACCTGACCTGCCCCCGGGCGACGGCCGCGTGCAGCCGGCTGGAGTCGGCCGGGCTGATGAAGGAGATGGCCGAGCGGCTGGCCGCCGACCCGGAGCTGGCGGCCCGCTACCGGGCGGCGCACGAGGACTACCTGGCCCGCCGGGAGACGATCGGGCACGTGCCGGAGATCGCGGGCGTCTCGGCCGGCGGCATGCCCGGCCGGGTGAAGTGCCTGCACGTGCACCTCGGCCACGCGCTCGGCGCGGGCCCCGGGGTCAACCCGTTCGGCGACGAGACCCTCGCGTTGGTCGAGCAGTGGTGGGCGGCCGGGCCGTGCGTGGACGTCCAGGCGGCGCAGTGAGATGACCGCCGACCAGATCGTGGTACGCCGTGCCCGCACCTCCGACGTGCGCGGCATCCGGCGGCTCGTGGACACCTACACCGACGACCGGCGGCTGCTCAGCAAGGCCACCGTCACCCTGTACGAGGACGTGCAGGAGTTCCGGGTCGCGGCCGACGCCGACACCGTCGTCGGCTGCGGCGCGTTGCACGTCATGTGGGAGGACCTGGCCGAGATCCGCACGGTGGCCGTCGACCCGGCGTGCCGGGGGCGGCGGATCGGGCACCGCCTCGTCGGTGAGCTGATCGACGCGGCCCGGGAGATCGGGGTGGCCCGCATCTTCGTGCTGACCTTCGAGACCCGGTTCTTCGGCTCGTTCGGCTTCCGCGAGATCGACGGCGCCCCGGTGCCGCAGCCGGTGTACGAGCAGCTCCTGCGCTCGTACGACGAGGGCGTCGCCGAGTTCCTGGACCTGGAACGGGTCAAGCCCAACACCCTCGGCAACACCCGGATGCTGCTGCGCCTGTGACGGCGTCCTGACCACGTCGGGCGGGGGCGGCTGCCGTAGGGTTGCTGCCGTGACGACGCGTGTGGCCGCCATCGACTGCGGGACGAACTCGATCCGACTGCTGGTCGCCGACCTGCCCGACCCGGCCGCCGGGCCGGACGCGCCGCTGGTCGACCTGAGCCGCCGGATGGAGATCGTCCGCCTCGGCCAGGGCGTCGACCGCACAGGTCGGCTCGCCCCCGAGGCGATCGAGCGGACCCGGGTGGCACTGGGCGCGTACGCGGCCGAGATCGAGAAGCTGGGCGCGGACCGGGTGCGGATGTGCGCCACGTCGGCGTCGCGGGACGCCTCCAACGCCGGCGACTTCCGGGCGATGGTGGAACGCACCCTCGGCGTCGCGCCCGAGGTGGTCACCGGCGACGAGGAGGCCCGGCTCTCCTTCACCGGGGCGGTGCGCGGCCTGCCCGCCGACGCCCTGGAGCCGTACCTGGTCATCGACATCGGCGGCGGGTCCACCGAGTTCGTGGTCGGCACCCGGGCCGGTGGCGTGCAGGCCGCGATCTCGATGGACATCGGCTGCGTCCGGATGACCGAGCGGCACCTGCTCGGCGACCCGCCCGGCCTGGACCAGATCGCCGCTGCGCAGGCCGACATCACTGTCGCGGTGGACCGCGCGCTGGAGGCCGTGCCGGGCCGGCAGGCCGCCACGCTGGTCGGGCTCGCCGGGTCGGTCACCACCGTCGTGGCCATCGCCGAGGGCCTCACGGAGTACGAGCCGGAGCGCATCCACCACGCCCGGGTGTCGTACGACGCGGTGGCGAGGGTGACCGCCGACCTGCTGGCGAAGACCCGCGAGCAGCGGCTGGCGATCCCGGTCATGCACCCGGGCCGGGCCGACGTGATCGGCGCGGGCGCCCTGGTGCTGCGCACGATCATGGAGCGGGCCGGCATGTCGGCGGTGGTCGCGAGCGAGCACGACATCCTCGACGGCATCGCCTGGAGCATCCGCTAACGGGCCGGGCGTCAGCCCGGCCCGCTCGGGCGGATCATCCGGTCACGAGCACCGGCGCCCCTCGTTGAGGCAGGCCGTGATCTTGCGCATCTGCTTCTCGGAGTTGACGTTGACGAAGTCGTTGTGGTCCGAGAACGGGTTGTGGTTCTCCTCCGGGAACGAGTCCAGCGCATACTGGCCCCGAAGCTGCACGGCGCGCGGGATGTCGTAGGAGATGCTGATCCGCAGCTGCGGGATCGCCACGAAGCCCTGCGGGCAGGCGCCGGTCGTCGGGTCGGCGAAGGCCAGGTGGGCCCGGTGGTTCTCGCTGTCGGTGTTCCGGCCGTCCCAGCAGCCCGGGAAGTCCTGCACCCGCATGACCTGACTGCCGTCCGGGCAGATCGGGTACCGGTCGGACAGCCGATCGGCGAAGCCCGAGCAGGTCCAGGTGGCGCGGGCGTTGGCCGGGCCACGGCTGGTGGGCTTGGCGTCACCGGTCAGCGCCCGCAGGAACCTCGGCATCGCCGCCACCTTCGCGCCCGGGTTGCCCCGGTACTCGATCAGCACCTTGGACGGTTGCACGATCCGGCCGGTGTTGTTCGGCAGTTCCAGGTTCGGCCCCTGCGGCTCCGGCAGCGGCTTGTTCCCGCCGTTGTTGTTGTTGCCGTTCCCGTTGCCGCCGCCGTTGTTCCCGTTGCCGTTCTCGCCGTTGTTGTTCCCGTTGCCGTCGGGCTGGCCGCCCACCGGGCGCTCGTCGAGCGTGCAGGAGGCGAGCGCCTCGAGCCCCTGCGGCCGTGGCGCGGTGCGACCGATCGCGATGGCGATCCGGTCGAGGGTGGCGACGCGCTTGGACTGCAACGGTCCCACGATCGCGTTGAGGGCGAAGTTCGGGCCGCCCTCGCCCTTGGTGGTGACCAGCCGCTCGTTCGCCTCCGCGATCTGCTGGTCGAGCAGGTCGAGGTTGCGGTTGACCTCGTCGAGGGCCGACGCCGGCACCCCGGGCAGTTTGTCGCGGACGCTCGGGCACCGCACGCCCGGACTGGCGCCGCTGGCCGTCGCCGGTGCCGCGCTGTGCGTGGCGTGCAGGCCGTCGTAGCTGACCTCGCAGTCCACCAGCGACACCATGCTGCGGGGGCGGCTACCGGCGCTGCTCATCGTCCGGGAGATCCGCTTGATCGTCTCGGCCCGCTCGGCGCGCAGGGCGCTGATCACGGACTCGTTGAGCCGCTGGTCGATCCGTCCCCGGCTGGCGACCATCCGGGCGTTGGCCGCGGAGAGCTGCCGGTCGAGGGCGGCCAGGTCACGCCGTACGCTGTCGCGGGCGGACGCGGGCACCGCCGGCAGCCGGTCGGCGACCCGGGGGCAGGAGATCGTCGGCTGCACCGAGCCCAGTGCCTGGGCGTCCACGCCGGCCCGCACCGACTTGTCGATCCGGACGACCGGCCAGAAGTACGACGAGCGGTCTCCGTTCCGGCAGGTGGTCCCGGCCTTGGCCAGCACCTCGTCGGGGGTGTTGGCGTCGATCGCCAGGTTGCCGACGAAGTCGTGCAGGTGCTCCGCCCCGTTGCGGATCCCGGGCTGGGCGACGGGATTGTCCGGGCTGAACTTGCCGTTGCGGTTGGTTCCGCAGTCCACGGTGAAGACGCCCTTGGACGCGTTCGGGCCCAACTGCGGTGTCGGCACGTTGGCGGCGACCCGCTCGATGGGGACGAAGTCGTTGAGGTTCGCCTCGGCCGAGGCGCTGCCTCGGCCGCCGCCGGAGACGAACGTGACCGTGAGGGCACCGACCGCCCCGACGGCCGCCACCACCGCCACCACCCGGCTGCCTCGGACTCTTCTCCGCTTTCCACTGCCCGCCATCGGGTTCCTCCGTCGTGCCGGACACTTCGCTGTGAAGTGCCGTCCGCCCGGGGGTACGGCCCGTCCGGATCTCCCGATCGGCCGGGCCACGACGCGTAATCGACAGGTAAGAAAAGGCTCGGCGTCGCGGCGGCGTCCGGTCAGCCGCTCAAGATCGTGCTCGATCCGGGATCAAGTGGTCTCGCGTGCGCCCGGATGCCACTCGATCCGTTTCGAGCGTGATCTTGTGCGTGGGCGTCCGTCGCCGCCCTAGGGGTCGTTCAGTCCGACGCGAGATCGGGCCGGTGCTGCTTGATCCACGCCTGCACGTCGGCCTTCAACCACACCTTGCCCATCGCCAGGACCGCGACCGGCTCGGGGAAGTTCCGCTGGTTGGCGATCACGCTGGCCCGCTGCCGCGACACGTTGCCGAGCATCTCCCGGATCTCCGACACGCCCACCAACTCCATGGGTTGACGATGGCAGCGCCGCAGTCCTCGCTCAGCGACAACTGCGCAGTTCGTTGACAGCAGCAATAGGCGGCGTCAGTATGGGGGTATGTCGACTCCGAATCGTTCGCCCGTGCACGACCGTCAGGGGCGAGCCGTCCGGCCGCACACGGCGATGCGTCCGCTCTGGCTGTGCCGGGTGTGTGCCGCGCCCTGGCCCTGCCAACCGGCCCGGCTGCTGCTGCTCATGGAGTACCGCCGCGACCGGGTCGGGCTGTCGGTCTACCTGGCGGGGCAGTTGTTCGAGGCGACCGGCGACCTGGTCCGGCTCAACCCGAACCTGGCCCCGACTCCGCAGGAGTTGTTCGAGCGCTTCCTGGCCTGGACGGCCGAGGCTCGGGGCGTCGTCTGACGGTACTGCGCCGAGCTGACGCATTCGTGCTGGCCGCGGCCGGTATGATTGTCATATGATCACTACGGTCAATCTGCCGGACGCACTGCACGAGCGACTCAAGCAGCTCGCCGACCAGGAGCACCGCTCGATGAACGCCACGATCGTGGTGGCGGTCGAGGAGTATGTCGCGGCACACAGCCGCCGTGCCCGCGTCCGGGACCTCGCCCGGGAGGTCGCCGATCGCGACGCCGAGCTGCTCCGCCGGCTCGCTGAGTGATCGTCTATCTCGACGTCGACGACCTGATGGAGATCGTCTCGGTCGTGCTCGGCGACGTGCCGCAGGTCCGTGACCCGGGTCTGCTCTCCTCGGCGGTCGTCCGGCCGGCCACCGTGGCGTTCGGTCAGGAGGCATATCCCGAGCTGTGGAGCAAGGCTGCCGCACTGCTGCACTCGGTCTGCATGAACCATGCGCTCATCGACGGCAACAAGCGCCTCGCCTGGGCCGCCGCCCGGGTCTTCCTCGCGCTCAACGACGTGCCGGTGCGGGACGTCGACGTCGACCAGGCCGAGTCGCTGGTCATGGCGGTCGCTAGCGGGGCGATGACGGAGGTTCCGGACATCGCCCGCGAGTTGCGCAAGCTCTACGTCTGACTGAGCCCAGCTGACGCCTTCTTTTGCTGTTGCCGAACTGGGCATGTGTGTTGGCGGCGGCCGACCGTGACGCGGGGCGGAGCAAGGGCTACGCGATGGCGGCGATGTCGCCGTCGTCGAAGTAGATCGCCTGGTGCAGCCTTCCGCCGAGGGCGGCGGCGTAGCGCGCGACAACGTCTTGGCCGGAGATCTTACCTTGTTCGATCTGGGAGACGCGGCCCTTGGTGACGCCCATGCGGTCGGCAACCTGCTGCTGGGTGAGGTTGCGGGCCCGCCGCACCTCGGCTAGGCGGTGCCCAACCACGCTGGCGAGCAGCTCCTGTTTGCCGGCCTCGACCGCCTGTTCGCCGCCGGCCCGTTCGACGTGGGCAGCGCGGATGTCCTTCCATCGCACGTAGTTGCTGCTCATGACTGGCGGCCCTCCTCCTCGGCGCGTTCCTTCAGATAGATCTCTGGAGCGGCGAGTATGCAATTGGTAAACCTAGCTGGCCGGTTTTCGGGGTTGCCGACGTCCGGCGCGTCGTTTGACGGTACTTCGCATTGCGCAGTAGTGTGCGATGCGTGGATACCACGCAGCTCCTGAAAGGCGTACTGGATCTCGCGGTCCTCGCCGTGCTCCGGGAGGAGGACGGCTACGGCTACGACATCCTGCGCCGCCTCCGCGAGGCCGGCCTGGACGAGGTCGGCGACGCCTCCGTCTACGGCACGCTGCGGCGACTCTTCGCCGCCGGCCTGCTGACCACGTACGTCGTGCCGAGCGAGTCCGGCCCGCACCGCAAGTACTACTCGCTCAACGCCGCCGGCCGGGACCAGCTGACCCGTTCCGGCAAGCTCTGGCGCTCGTTCGCCACCACCATGGACACTCTGCTCGACGATCGGGGGGTGGCGGCATGACCGTCATGGAGCAGGAGATCGCGGACTACGTCACCCGGGTCCGGGCCGCCCTGGCGGACCTGCCGCCCCAGGTCCGCGACGAGTTGACCGAGGACCTGCCGGAGCACCTCGCCGAGGTCGCCGCCGACGGCGACGGCTCGCTCGTCGATCGGCTGGGCGCGCCCGAGGCGTACGCCATGGAACTGCGCGCGGCGGCCGGCGCGGGGGGTCCGGCCGCCGCCCGCAACCTGGACCAGCGGGCCGCCGCCGCCGTGGCCCAGGTCCGCGCCCGGCTGCGCGCGGCCGACGTCCGGGTCGGCCCGATCCTCGGGTACGCCTCGGCGAGCGAGTACCTGCGCCTGCTCCGCCCAGCCTGGTGGGTGCTGCGCGGCTACCTGGCCGCCATGCTGATCACCGTCGTCACGACGGGCGCGCCGTTCGGGCTGCTGCCCAGGCTGGGCGGGAGCACGCTCGCGGCGCTGTTGCTGCTCGGCGTCTGCGTGGTCGGCTCGGTGTGGCTGGGCAGGCGCACCCCGGCGCTGACCCGCTGGCCCCGGATCGCGCTGCGGGCCGGCACGGCGATCCTGGCCGTCTTCGCGTTCGTCGCGTTCGTGGACGCGGACGACCGGCTGGGCTGGAACGAGTCCGGCTACGAGTCCACCTCGGTGGAGTCGCCGTACGTCAGCGACGTCTTCGTCTACGACAGCGAGGGTCACCTCGTCGAGAACGCGCGGCTGTTCGACCAGAACGGCAACCCGATCCGGATCGGCTACCCGGAGTGCGAGCGCGCGGTGCTGCCCGAACAGGGGCGGCCCCTGCCGGTCTACCCGTACTGCCCGGAGAACGCGCCGTTCCAGGCCGGACCGGTCGGGGCGCGCCCGGCCTCCGCAGCGCCGCCCGCCGACCCGCCGCTGACCACCCCGACGCCGACCGACGGCGCGCCGCCTGTCCCGACCGCCCCGACGCCGTCCGGCGGTGCGCTGCCCGCGCCGACCGCCTCGACGCCGACCGACGGCGGGACGACGGAGCCGCCCGCCCCGACGCCGACTGACGAGTCGACGTCCGAGCGGGCCCCGGCGCCGCCCGGCGCGGCCACGCTCGGGCCGCTGCCGACCGGCACGCCCACCTCGACGCCCACCCGCTGACCACGTGCCGGCAGGTGCCCAGCCGGGGACCTGCCGGCACGGATGAGGCGGAGGCAGCTCCGAACCTTGGACACTTTCCGTTCCCGGCTGACGTCAAGCGTCCAAGATCCATGCGTGCGCGTGGGTGCGGGGCGCTGCGTCGGCTGCGTGCCTCGCGGCGACCGGGCTGTTAAGAAGGGGCCCCTGCTCTACAAAAAGCGTTAACAAGGTGCCCTTCCTTACAAATGGCTGAACGGACGAGCCGGGCGGGACCACGTTCCTCGATCTTGGTCGCTAGGTTGTCGTCTGCTCGTTCACCCCTCGGAAGGAACCCCCGTGTCAGAGCCGGTCGCCGCCCCGCATCCCGCCGCGCCGCCCGAGGACGCGTCACGCCCCGTCGACCCGCCCGCCGACGGGGAGGCCGGCCAGCCCGAGAAGGGGCAGCCCGAGGGCGAACAGGTTGAGGCGGCGCAGGCGGAGCCGAGGCGGTCCGTCACCCGCAAGGTGGTCGGCGTGGTCGCCGCCCTGCTCGCCGTCGGGGTGGTGGCGGCGCTGAAGTTCGGCCTCGGCGGTGCCGTGGCCGCCGCCCTAGACGAGGACGCGACCGCGAAGGCGAAGGCCGGCGACTGCCTCGCCGAGCTGCCGGACGTGGCCGAGGGCGAGCGCAAGGACGCCCGCGGCGCGGAGGTGGTGGCCTGCACGTCGACCGATGCGGTGTACACGGTGGTCGGTCGCCTCGACGGCCAGACCGAAACGCAGGCGCGTACGGGCGAGGCGTGCGAGCCGTTCCTCCAGCCCGGGCAGGCGGGTTACTTCTTCTACAACATCAAGCCGGGCAGCACCGGCTACCTGCTCTGCCTCACCCGCAAGGCGGCCTGACCGGGCCGGTACGACGTGCCGGGCCCAAACCCCGAACGGGCCCGGCACCGTGCCGCCGCTGGGCAGAAGTCGGCGTACCAGGAGTCATCGGCAGCGAAACAGGAGGTGAACGCCACTGCTCGGGCGTCTTCCGGCGGCGGTCGTGGCGTGGCAGGCTCACGGCACGTAGGAACACCCTGCGACCAGCCAACGATGACTGACCGCGAGGAGGACGGGCCGATGGGCGAGATGGTGAGCTTCGCCAGCAACGGGGGGACGAGCGAGGGGTATCTCGCGATACCCTCCGGCGGTGCGGCCAACCCGGCGGTCATCGTCATCCAGGAGTGGTGGGGTCTCGTACCCCACATCCGGTCGGTGGCGGACCGCTTCGCCGAGGCCGGTTTCGTGGCGCTCGCCCCGGACTTCTACCACGGCGAGTCGACCGGCGAGCCGGACGAGGCCCGGCGGCTGCTGATGGGCCTCCAGATGGACGAGGCGGCGAAGGACATCGCCGGCGCGGCGGAATACCTGGCGGCACGGCCCGAGGTGACGGGCAAGGTCGGCTGCGTCGGCTTCTGCGCGGGCGGCAGCCTGGCCCTGTGGTCGGCGACGCTGTCGGAGCGGATCGTGGCCACCGCCGGGTTCTACCCGATGCTGCCGTGGGAGAAGATGCGCCCCGAGTGGGCCGACTACGCGGGCAAGTCGGCGATCATCCACTGCTCCGAGGAGGACGGCACCTCGGCCGCGCCGGGCGTGCAGACGGCCCGGTCGGCGATCGAGGCGGCCGGCGGGAGCTGCGCCCTCTACGACTACCCGGGCAGCCGGCACGCGTTCTTCAACGACGACCGGCCGGAGGCGTTCGACCAGCGCGCCTCGGCCAGCGCCTGGGCCCGCACCCTCGAACTGTTCCGGGCGAAGCTTGGCTGAGGCCCGTACCCCCGACGAGGTGGTCGCCCGCGCCGCGCGGGCGACCGACCTGGTCGACCTCGACGGCGCGGTGAGTGACTGTTTCGCCTGCCCGCGCCTCGTCGCCTGGCGGGAGGAGGTCGCCCGCACGAGGCGGGCGGCCTTCCGCGACCAGGCCTACTGGGGGCGGCCGGTGCCCGGCTTCGGCACCGCCGACGCCCGGATCGGCATCCTCGGCCTGGCCCCCGCCGCGCACGGCGGCAACCGCACCGGGCGCATCTTCACCGGCGACCGCTCCGGCGACGTGCTCTTCGCCGCCCTGCACCGCGCCGGCCTGGCCAACCAGCCGACGAGCGTCGCCGCCGACGACGGCCTCGCGCTGCGCGACACCCGGATCTTCGCCGCCGTGCGCTGCGCGCCGCCGGACAACAAGCCGACCCCGGCGGAGCGGGACACCTGCGCGCCGTGGCTGCACCGCGAGGCCGCGCTGATCCGGCCGACCCTGCGCGTCGTGGTCGCGCTGGGCGCGTTCGCGTGGGCCGCGTGGTGGCCGGTGCTCCGCGAGGTGTACGGCGTGCGCCCGCCCAGCCCGCGACCGGCGTTCGGCCATGGGGCACACTGGTCCGGCACGGCCGCACCGGCGCTGCTGGGGTGTTACCACGTCAGCCAGCAGAACACGTTCACCGGGCGGCTGACACCGGGGATGCTGGACGGCGTGTTCGCCCGGGCGAAGCAACTGGCCGGAGTGGACTGACGGGCGTGGGGCGGTGCCGATGGACCTCAGCGTGCTGCGCAGGTGGTGGCCGGTCGCCGCGGTGACGGCCCTGCTCGCCGCCGCCGCGTTGGCCGCCGGCCACTCGTCGCTCGGAGCGAGCCGCATCCCGCCCGCCGCCGACAACATCCCGTACGTGCCGGAGTATCCGTCGGCGCAGCCGCCGCCGTCGATCCCGGTGGAGCCGCGCGACGCCGGGGAGGCCACCCGCGCGCACATTCCCGAGTGGCTGGGCACCGTCGCGGTGGTCCTGCTCGGCCTGACGGTCGCCGTGGCCCTCGGCTACCTGGCCTGGACGCTGCTGCGGGGGGTGGCCCGCCGCACCACCCGGGCGCTGCCGGCCGACCGGGCGAGGCGCACCGCCGAGGGCACCGCCCGCGAGGTGGTGGCCGCGCTCGACGCCGGCCTGGTCGAGCTGGACGACGCGGACGTTGACCCGCGCACCGCCGTGATCGCCTGCTGGGTACGCCTGGAGGAGGCCGCCGACGCGGCCGGGGTGGCCCGGCACACCGGCGACACCCCCACCGACCTGGTGACCCGCCTGCTGCGCGGCGACCCCGACGCCGGGGTTCCGGCGATCGTCAGCGCCGATGTGCTGGCCGGGTTCGCCCACGTCTACCGGGAGGCCCGGTATGCCACCCGGCCGGTCGGCGAGCGCACCCGCGACCAGGCCCGGGCCGCGCTGCGCCGGCTGCGCGGCGAGCTGACCGCCGTCGCGGCCGGGATCGGCGGGCCGGCCGGGGCGGCGATCGACACGCCGGCACCGGGCGGGGGGCCGGCGTGAGCACCAGCATCGACGACCTGCTCGGCTCCGCGGAGGAACAGCCCGCGCAGGAGCGGGCCGCCCGGGGCGGCCGGGTCGGCGGCGCGCTGAAGGCCCTCGCGGTGGCCGGGGCGCTGACCGCCGTGGTGGTGGCCGGGCTGCGTACGGTCGGGTTGCAGCTCTCACTGTGGGTGGTCGTCGCCGGGGTCCTCGCCCTGCTCGCCGTGCGCCGGGTCACCGCCGCGGTCGCCCCACCGCCCCCGCCCCCGCCCCGGTCCGGGGCCCGGACCGCCGCCGGCGAGGAGGACGGCACCTACCACTGGGCTGCCCGGGACGCGCTGCGCGCCACGATCAACGGCTGGGAACGGCCGCTGGACTGGTCGTCGGGCAACCCGCAGCGGTTCGCCGAGCGGATCCTGCCCCGCCTCGGCGAGCTGGCCGACGAGCGGCTGCGCCAGCGGCACGGCGTGACCCGCGAGGCCGATCCGGCCCGCGCCCGCGCCCTGCTGGGCGACCGGCTCTCGACGTTCCTCGACACCCCGCCCCGCCGCACCCCGTCGCCGCGCGACCTTGCGGCGATCGTCGCCGAACTGGAGAAGATCTGATGAAGGACGTGGACCGGACCGTGCCCGCCGCCGAGGTCGGCCGCCTGGCCCGGGCGGTGCTGGACGCGGTCGGCTCGGTCGTGGTCGGCAAGTGGGACGCCCTGGAGCTGGTCCTCGCCGGCATCCTGGCCGGCGGCCACGTGCTGCTGGAGGACCTGCCCGGGCTGGGCAAGACGCTGACCGCCCGCTCCTTCGCCCAGGCCCTCGGGCTGGACTTCCGCCGTCTCCAGTTCACCCCCGACCTGCTCCCCGCCGACGTAACCGGCTCCTTCCTCTACGACCAGCGCACCGGCGACTTCTCCTTCCGTGCCGGCCCGGTCTTCACCAACCTGCTGCTCGCCGACGAGATCAACCGGACGCCGCCGAAGACCCAGTCGGCGCTGCTGGAGGCGATGCAGGAGAAACAGGTCTCGGTGGAGGGCGTGACGTACCGGCTGGACGAGCCGTTCCACGTGCTGGCCACCGCCAACCCGATCGAGTACGAGGGGACGTACCCGCTGCCGGAGGCGCAGCTCGACCGGTTCCTGCTGCGGGTGTCGTTCGGCTACCCGGAGCGGGAGGAGGAGTGGGAGGTGCTGCGCCGGCGGATGGGTCGCCGCCGCGAGGAGGCCGACATCGCCCCGGTCGTCGACGCCGCCACCCTGCGGGCCATGCAGGTCGCTCTGGAGGACGTGGTGGTGGAGGATTCCATCGGCCGTTACATCGTGGCGCTCACCGCGGCCACCCGGGAGCACCCGTCGGTGCTGGTCGGGGCGTCGCCGCGCGGCTCGCTGGCGCTGCTGCTGCTGGCCCGCGCCCGGGCGGTCTTCGCGGGCCGGGACTACGTGGTGCCCGAGGACGTCAAGGAGGTGGCCGCGCCGGCCCTGGCGCACCGGATCACGCTGCGCCCGGAGATGTGGCTGCGCCGCGTCGACCCGTCCTTCGTGGTCGGTGAGGTGCTCGACCAGACCCCGGCCCCGGCCAGCGGCGCGCTCCCGAGCTACGCCGCCGGCCGACCGGGGCGCTGACGGCCGTGCCCACCCCCGAGGGGCCGCAGGCGGCGGGCTGGGCGCCCACCCGGGCGCTGGGCCGGGCGGTGCTGCTGGCGGGCCTGCTGCTGATCGCCGGGGTGCTGCTCGGCCGGGTCGACCTGGTCGTGCTGGCCGTGCCGTTCGCGCTCGGCACCGCGTACGCGCTGCGCCGCCGGCCCACGGCGGGCCCGCAGCTGTGGATCACCGCCGACGAGGGGCACCTCGTCGAGGGTGGCGAGTTCACCGGCACCGTCAGCGTCGGAAACCCGGACACGGTCGGCTACGACGTGGCGGTGGTGCGCACCCGCGTCTCGCCGTGGCTGCTGGTGGAGCGGGCCGGCGTCGGCGGGGCCCGGGTGGACCTGTCCCGCAGCGGCGTGGACCGGCCCTTCGTGACCGTCGTCGACACGGGCACGGCCGTCGACCTGGAGCTGGCCGGAAAGGTTCGGCGCTGGGGCCGGCACCCCATCGGCCCGGCCGGCGCGCGGGTCGCCGCCGCCGGGGGCCTGCTGGTCTCCCGGGCGGCGATCACCGAGCCGGTCCGGTTCCGGGTGTACCCGAAGACGGAGCCGTTCGAGGCGGTGGAGGCGATGCCCCGCGCCGCGGGCCTGGTCGGCGCGCACCACTCCCGCCGGCCGGGCGAGGGCGGCGAACTGGCCGGGGTGCGGGTCTTCGGCCCCGGCGACCGGCTGCGCCGCGTCGACTGGCGGGTGTCGCTGCGGGCCCGGCAGCTGCACGTGGCCGCCACCCTGTCGGACCGGGACGCCGAGGTGGTCGTCCTGCTCGACGTGCTCGCCGAGGCCGGCCGCTCCGGTGGCGTCGGCGGGGCCGCGTCGGTGCTGGACACCACCGTCCGGGCCGCCGCCGCGATCGGCGAGCACTACCTGCACCGGGGCGACCGGGTGGCGTTGCTGGAGTACGGGCCGGCGGCCCGCCGGCTGCGCCCCGCCACCGGCCGCCGGCAATACCTCACGCTCCTGGAGTGGCTGCTCGACGTGCGCGCCGAGGCGTCGCCGCACGAGCCGTACGACCAGGTCTTCGGCCCGCAGATACTCTCCTCGGACGCGCTGGTGGTGGTGCTCACCCCGCTGCTGGACGAGCGGTCCGCCCAGATGCTGGCCCGGATGGCCCGGTCCGGGCGGTTCGTGGTGGCGGTGGACACCCTCCCGGCCGACCTGCCGCCGCCGGGCCGGCAGGGCTGGTCCGAGGTGGCCTTCCGGCTGTGGCGGCTGGATCGGGACACCATGATCGGCCAGCTCCGCGAGCACGGCGTGCCGGTGGTCCGCTGGGCGGGCGCGGGCAGCCTCGACCAGGTCCTGCGCGACGTGGCTCGGCTCGCCACCGCCCCGAGGGTGGGCGGCCGGTGAACCCGGTCGAGGCGGTGACCGAAGGCGCCCGGGCGGCGCGCTCAGCGGTCAACCGGGTCAGCGCGGCACCGCTGCTGGTGCGCGCCGGGATCTTCGGCGCGACGCTGGCGGGGCTGCTGCTGGCGTACCCGGTGCAGGTCCTCACCGGCCGCCCGCTGGCCGCTCTCGCGCTCGTGGCGCTGCTGCCGGCGATCGGGCCGCGCCGGATCTGGCCGACGTTCGCCGCCCTCGTCGCGGTTGGCGGCTGGCTGCTGGCCACCGAGGGATACGGCCGTCCGGTCGCGCTGTGGCGGCTGCTCGCCGTGGCGGCGGCCCTCTACCTTTCCCACTCGCTGGCCGCGCTGGCGGCGCTGCTGCCGTACGACGCGGTGGTGGACCCGGAGCTGGTCGTGCGCTGGCTCACCCGGGCCGGCGGGGTGCTGCTCGGTTCGGCGGTGCTGGGGGTGCTCCTCGTCCAGGTCGCCGCTGCCGGGCCCGATCGGGGCCACCTCGGCGTGACGGTCGCCGGGCTGCTGGTGGCGGTGGCGGTGAGCGCGTTGCTGGGGTGGCTGCTGCGGCGCAGATGACGGAACGCGGACTCACGTTGTGCAGGTCACAGGTGTTGTGCTCCGTCACAAAGGGGGGTCTCGAAAGGGGTTAGCGGAGCCGGCCGGGGAAAGATGGTAGGCGTGAATCCGAAGCGGATCCTTGTCGTCGGTGCCGGGCACGTCGGTCTCTACGCCGCCCTTCGCCTGTCGAAGAAGCTCTCCTCGCGTGAGGCGGAGGTCGTCGTCGTCGACCCGCAGCCGCACATGACGTACCAGCCGTTCCTTCCGGAGGCGGCGGCCGGCAACATCTCCCCCCGGCACTCCGTGGTGCCGCTGCGGCGGGAGTTGCGGCGGTGCAAGGTGGTGGCCGGCACGGTCACCCGGATCGAGCACGACCGCAAGGTGGCCACCGTGCAGCCGATCAGCGGCCCGACCCGGGAGATCCCCTACGACCACGTCGTGGTGGCCCCCGGCTCGGTCTCCCGCACGCTGCCGATCCCCGGCCTGCACGAGCACGGCATCGGGTTCAAGACCATCGGCGAGGCCATCTACCTGCGCAACCACGTGCTGGACCGGCTCGACGTGGCGGCGGCCACGCAGGACGCGGAGGTGCGCCGCAGCGCCCTGACGTTCACCTTCGTCGGCGGCGGGTACGCGGGCATCGAAGCGCTCGCCGAGATGGAGGACATGGCCCGCGACGCGCTGCGCTACTACCCGGAGCTCGAGCCGGAGGACATGCGCTGGGTGCTGGTCGAGGCGACCCAGCGGGTGCTGCCCGAGGTCGACCGGGACATGGGCGCGTACACGGTGCAGCAGCTGCTCAAGCGGAACATGGACATCCGGCTGGACACCCGCCTGGAGTCCTGCGTCGACGGGGTGGTGCAGCTCTCCGACGGGGACAGCTTCCGCTCCGACACGATCGTCTGGACGGCCGGCGTCAAGCCGTCGCCGATGCTGGACGCCACCGACTTCCCGCGCGACGAGCGCCGCCGGGTCACCTGCCTGCCGACCCTCCAGGTCGTCGACGGCGACCGGGTGGTCGAGGGCGCGTGGAGCGCCGGTGACTGCGCGGCGGTGCCGGACCTGACCAAGGAGCCGGGCAACTTCTGCTCGCCGAGCGCCCAGCACGCGGTGCGCCAGGCCGCCCAGATGGCCGACAACATCGCCCACGTGATCCGCGGCCGGCAGCCGGTCGACTACAAGCACAAGCACGCGGGCAGCGTCGCCAGCCTCGGCCTGTACAAGGGCGTCGCCCAGGTCTACGGCATCAAGATGACCGGCTGGCCGGCGTGGTTCATGCACCGGACGTACCACATGTCCCGGATCCCGTCGTTCAACCGCAAGGTCCGGGTCGTGGTGGACTGGACGCTGGCGTTCTTCCTCAAGCGCGAGGTGGTCGCGCTCGGCCAGCTGCACGACCCGCGCGAGGAGTTCGCCGAGGCCTCCCAACCCTGGTAGTTGTAAGGAAGGGTTGCCGCGTGCACCGGCCAGGCGGAGCCGCGCTCAGACCCGCCAGATCCAGGCGTCGGCGACCCGCTCGGCCGGGCCGTAGAGCTGGTCCAGGGTGGCGCGCAGGTCGTCGGCGTGGCGGGTGCCGTCGGCCAGCGCGAAGCAGGACGCGCCCCAGCGCTCGGCGTCCCGGGCCGCCTGCCGCCGCTCGCTGTCGCCGATCGCCGGCCGGCCGCCCCGCCTCGCCACCTCGCTGAGCAGGTACGAGGTGGGACGTTTCCAGGTGCCCATGGCAGCCGTGCCGCCCTTGCCGTACGGGGCGATGAAGAAGCCCTCGGGCATGCCGAACGCGGCGTCGGCGGCCGTGGCCCAGCGCATCGGCCACGGCTCCTTCGGCGTGGGCAGCGGCACCGGCACCAGCACCCCGCCGGGGCGGACGCACTCCCGCCAGTGGCCGGCCGAGATGAACTCCGGCAGCGCCGGCCGCTCGACGGTGGGCAGCGGCGCCGGCAGGATCGGCAGCAGCGCGAGCCCGACCGCCGCCGGGACCAGCCGGCGGGCCCGCCCGATGCCGCGCAGTGCCCGGTCCACGGCCAGCACCAGCAGCGTGGCGGCCAGCGGCAGCACCGCCAGGGCGAACCGCATCGGCAGGGCCCCGTCCACCACGGGCAGGCCCCCGAGCAGGGCGTACGGGCCGGGGACGCTGGTCCGGTCGCCGGCGACGACCACGTCCGGGCCGAGTGACAGGGCACCCATGACCAGTGCCCCGGCCGCGCAGGCGAGCACCAGCGGGCGGCGGCCCAGCCACACCGCGCAGCCGAGGGTGACCACGAGCAGGGGCCAGCCGAGGAAGGTGTTGTATTCGGCCGGGCCGGTGGTGAGCCGGGCCGCCTCGTCGCTGCCGGCCACCGACAGCGGGGAGACCGTCCACCAGCTGGCCAGGTCGGCCGAGAAGTAGTGCGGGCTGAACATGCCGTCGGCGACGCCCTGCGGGCCGGCGAACTGGAACCACAGCGGGTATCCCAGCAGGAGCAGGGCCAGCCCGGCGGCGATCAGCATCCCCCCGGCGAAGCCGGGCAGTGCCCGACGCGGCAGCGCCCGGTCGGCTAGGGCGTACGCGACGGCCATCACCAGCAGTGTCAGCGCGCAGAGGAAGAGCACCTCCTCGCCGACGAAGACCTGGACGCTGATCACGGCGGCGAGGCCGACGGCCGAGGTGAGCATCCCGCGCCGGTCCGGCCCGCCCAGCGGGTCGGCCGCGCGCAGCAGCCGGACCACCAGCCAGACGATCACCGGTACGAGCCACTGGGCGGTCATGTGCAGGTGGCTGTTGGTCTGCGAGACGATGCCCGGCCCGAAGCCGCACAGCCCGGCCCCGAGCGCGGCGGCGAGCCGGCGGGCCCCAAGGATGCGGGTGAAGAGCAGGTGCCAGGCGAGGGCGGTGCCGGCGAGGTTGAGCCCGGCGAGCAGGGCGAAGGTGACCGGAGCGCCGAACAGCAGGGTGACCGGGGCGAAGGCCACGCCGAGCGCGATGACCGAGGTGTTGGCCATCAGGTTCACCCCGTCCGGGGCGTTGAGCCGGTCGGTGAGCAGGCCGAAGTCACCGAGCAGGGCGCGCGAGTCGACGGCCAGGAACCACTCGTACAGTGCCTGGTCCTCGGGGTTGAGCGCCAGCACCCGGCCGGACGGGTCGGGCCAGAGCCCGTGGGTGACCCAGCCCGCCAGGGCCGTGAACAGCAGCCCGACGAGCAGGTCGCCCCGGTGCCGGGCGGCGGTGGCCCGTAGCCGGAGCCACCGGCCCGCGACCGGGGTCGGGACGTCGGAACGGACTGCCTGATCGGGGGCGGCGTCGGGGGCCGTGGGGGCTGCGCTGCTCACGGGTCGACCCTAGTGCGGGAGCGCCGCCGGGGTACGCCGGGTCGTCGCGGAACCGCTACGGTGACACTGCACCGGCGCGTGCGACGCGCGGGGCCGCCCAGCCCGGGTGGTGGAACGGCAGACACGGCCGCCTTAAAAGCGGCTGCCGAAAGGCGTGCGGGTTCGACCCCCGCCCCGGGCACGCGCAGCACGGTGACGACGAGGGCGTCCCGGCGGGCTCTCAGCTTCTTCACAGCTCCTGCTCCGCTCGATGATCACCACGGCGTCGCGTGGTGCGTCTACCCTGGAAGAGCACGTTCACGTGCGACGACCCCCTGAGGGAGGCCTGACAGTGAAGACTTCGAACCCGGTGCTCGCCCGACTCGGCCAGGCGGCCGAGCGGGAACGGGCCACCGGGTACGCCCCGACCGGGCCCTACGGGCAGCCCGGCTATCCGCAGCAGTACCCGGGCGCGACCGGCTACCCGGCCGCGCCGCCCACCGTGACGCCGATGTCGATCGACGACGTGGTGGTCAAGACCGTCATGTTGCTGGGCATCCTCGGCGCGAGCGCCGCGGCGGCCTGGGTGCTCGTCCCGGACGCGCTGCTCGGCGTGGCCTGGATCGGCGCGGCGGTCGTGGGCCTGGTCCTCGGCCTGATCATCTCGTTCTCCCGGATGGCGAACCCGGCGCTGGTCATCGCGTACGCCGTCGTCGAGGGCGTCTTCGTCGGCATGGTGAGCAAGGCGTTCAACTCGCTCTACGACGGCATCGTCCTCCAGGCCGTGGCGGCCAGCTTCGGCGTGTTCTTCCTGATGGCCATGCTCTACAAGGCGCGGGTCATCCGGGCCACCCCGAAGTTCGTCCGTGGCATGGTCGCGGCGATGGTCGGCCTGTTCGCGGTCATGTTGATCAACCTGGTGCTGGCGCTGTTCGGCGTCAACACCGGCCTGCGCGACGGCAGCCCGCTGGCCATCGGTTTCAGCCTGGTCTGCATCGTGGTCGCCTCGCTGAGCTTCGTGCTCAGCTTCGCGGAGGTCGAGGAAGGCGTCCGAATGGGGCTGCCCCAGCGCTACTCCTGGACGGCGGCGTTCGGCATCCTGGTCAGCCTGGTCTGGCTCTACATCGAGATCCTGCGCCTGCTGAGCTACTTCCAGGGCGACGACTGACCCTCGTCCCTCGACGGCGCCCGCCCCGCGATCTCCGCGGCGGCGGGCGCCGTCGCGTTCCGGGCCGGGCGACCCCAACCCGGCGTCCGCGCGCCGCCGCCGACTCCGCCCGTGCGCGGTGACTGCACGGGGTACGCCGGTCCCGGCGCGTCCGTAGACTCGGCGCGATGAGCGCAGCGGAACTGGGCCGGGCGGTGGAGTTGCTGGTCCGTCAGGTCGGGCACTGGCAGCAGCCGCGCTGGGCGGCGTCCGCCGGGGGCGGCAACATGCCCCGGGCCGACCTGGTGCACCGGCTGGTGCAGGAGATCGCGAACCTCGCCGCCGACGCCGAGGGGCAGCCCCGCCGGGCGGTGCCCCGGCTCGACAACGACCTCGCCCTGCCCGACCAGCTCCGGGTGGTCGCCGCCGACCTGCTGGCGGCGACCCCGCCGGATGGGGCGCTGGTCCGGGCCGCCGCCGAGGTGACGGCGACCCGGTCCGCGCTCTGAAGCCTGCGCGCCGATCGCCCGCGCCGATCGCCCGCGCCGCGCGAGCTCAGCTCAGACGTTCGAGGACCATGGCCATGCCCTGGCCACCGCCGACGCACATGGTCTCCAGGCCGATGCTCTTGTCGTGCCACTGGAGGGCGTTGAGCAGCGTGCCGGTGATCCGGGCGCCGGTCATGCCGAACGGGTGGCCGACGGCGATCGCCCCGCCCATCACGTTCAGCTTCTCCTCGTCGATGCCGAGCTGCCGGTAGGAGGGGATGACCTGGGCGGCGAACGCCTCGTTGATCTCGACCAGGTCGACGTCGTCGATGGTCATCCCGGCCCGGCGCAGGGCCTGCTTCGAGGCCTCCACCGGCCCGAGGCCCATGATCTCGGGGGAGAGGGCGGTCACGCCGGTGGAGACGATCCGCGCCAGCGGGGTGAGGCCGAGGTCCCGGGCCCGCTGGGCGCTCATGATCACCACGGCGGCGGCGCCGTCGTTGAGCGGGCAGCAGTTGCCGGCGGTGATCCGGCCGTCCGGGCGGAACACCGGCTTGAGCCCGGCGACGCCCTCCAGGGTCACCCCGGGACGGGGGCCGTCGTCGGTGCCGACCACGGTGCCGTCGGGAGTGGTGACCGGGGTGATCTCCCGGGCCCAGAAGCCGTCGGCGATCGCCTTCTCGGCCAGGTTCTGGCTGCGTACGCCGAAGGCATCCATGTCGGCGCGGCTCACGTCGTACGCCTGGGCCAGGTTCTCGGCGGTCTGCCCCATGGTCAGGTAGATGTCGGGCAGCTCCCCGGCGGAGCGGGGGTCGGTCCAGACCTCCGCGCCGCCCTGGGCGCGCCGCTCCGAGCGTTCCCGCGCGGCGGCGAAGCGGGGGTTCTCCCAGCCGCCGCCGACCAGCGCCTGGGCCTCCGCAGGGAGCGCGTCGGAGTTGCCGTGCGCGTACCGGGAGACGGTCTCCACGCCGGCGGAGACGAACACGTCGCCCTCGCCGGCCCGGATGGCGTGCATCGCCATCCGGGTGGTCTGGAGCGACGAGGCGCAGTAGCGGGTGAGCGTGGCGCCGGGCAGGCCGTCGAGGCCCAGCAGGGTGGCGACCACGCGGGCCATGTTGAAGCCCTGCTCGCCGCCGGGCAGGCCACACCCGAGGTAGAGGTCGTCGATCTCGGTGGGATCGAGCTGGGGGATCTTGTCCAGGGCGGCCTGGACGATGGTGGCGGCGAGGTCGTCGGGGCGGACGTCGCGCAGGGAACCCTTGTGCGCCCGACCGATGGGGGAGCGGGCGGTGGCGACGATGACGGCGTCGCGGGACGACTCAGTCGGCATGAACCAACGTTAACTTGCCGGTAACTTGCCGGGAAGCAGTGCCCCCGGCGGGAAATGTCACCCCCGGCCCTGCTGCGCCGGGCCGGCGCGTTCAGTGGCGGGAGGCGACGTTCGCGGCGGCGGCGATGGCCGGGAGCAGGGCGTGCGCCCAGATCCGGTAGCCGTCGGCGGACGGGTGGAAGCCGTCGTGGCAGAACGCGCCGGCGTCGGCCCGGAACACCGGGCCGGTCTCGGTGCCCAGGTCGACCACCGTGCCGCCCGCGTCGAGCACGGCGGCGGTCTGCGCGCGGGCGATCCGCCGGCCGGACCAGCCGACCACCTGCCGCAGCGGCGGCGCGATCGCGCGGGCCGCGCCGAGATCCGGGCAGGTGCCGACCACCACCTCGACGTTCGCCTCGCGCAGCCGCCGCACGGCCGACCCGAGGTATGCCCCGGCCTCGGCCGCGCTGCGCAGCGCGGTGGCGTCGTTGGCGCCGATCAGGACGACCGCCACGTCGGGGCGTGGGCCGAGCAGCGCCCGGGCCACCTGGGTGGCCAGGTCGGTGGAGCGGGAACCGGAGACCCCGACGCTGGACAGGTGCACCCGGCGGCCGGCCGGCCCTTCGGCGAGCAGGTTCGCCACCTGCCCGCCGACGGTGTCGCCGAGCCGGGCCACCCCGACCCCGAGCGCGGACGAGTCGCCGAGCAGGACCAGCCGCAGCGGCGGCGCACCGGCCCGGCCGACCGTGGCGCGCAGGGCCAGGCCCAGCTCGGGCTGGGCGTACGGGCGGTTGCGGGCCAGGAACGCCTCGCCGGCCAGGACGGCCGCGCCGCCGAGCGTCCCGGCGATCAGGGACACCGCCGCCGCCCTGCCCAACCGGACGGCGAACTCCGCGCCGGGCCCCCGCTCGCCACCGCCGCTCCTGCCGCCGTGCTCGGTCATGGCAGTCCCTCCAGTGTGGGTGAGTCGGCGGCCGGGCCGGCCTGCGGCACCGCGCCGACGCCGAAGAAGGCCCGCCGGCGCAGTTGCGCCCACCGCCCGCCCGGCCCGCGGTCGAGGCCCCGGACCTGGGTGGCGCTGACCTCCGTGCCGGCGTGCCGGGCCGCTTCCTGGGCCGCCTCCGGCAGCGACCGTACGCTTTCGCCCCGGGCGAGACCAGGACGGCGCTCCTGGACCCCGCCCAGCGCGGAGAGCATCGTCGGCAGCAGCGCGGCGGCGGCCACCGCGTACCCTTCTGCGGAGGGATGGAACCGGTCCCAGGCGAACATTCGGGTCGGCTCGGCGACGAACCGGGGCCCGAGCAGGTCACCGAGGGAGACCGTCCAGCCGCCCGCCTCGACCACCGCCATCGTCTGCGCGGCGGCGAGCTGCCGGCTCCACCGCCGGGCCAACCAGCGCAGCGGCGGCTGGATCGGCTGAATGGCCCCGAGGTCGGGGCAGGTGCCGACCACCACCTCGCAGCCGGCCCCGCGCAGCGCGCGGACCGCGTCGACCAGATAGCGCACCGCCAGGGCCGGCGGGGTGCGGTTGGTGACGTCGTTGCCGCCGATCAGGATCACCGCGACGTCGGGCGTCACCTCCAGCGCGGCCTCCACCTGCGGCTTCAGCCCGGACGAGATGGCGCCCACCACGGCGAACCGGTGCAGCCGGACCGGCCGGTGCAGCCGGCGGGACAGCCCGGTGGCCAGCAGCGAGCCGGGCGTCTCCCGGCGGCGGTGCACGCCGTAACCCGCGGCGGAGGAGTCGCCGAGGACGACCATGGTCAGCGGCGGGCCGGGGAGCTTCGCGCCGTAGACGCCGTCGCAACGGGGCGGGGGCGCCTCGGCCATCGGGATGGTGCGGCGGGCCTGCCGGGCCTGGCCGAGCAGGACGCCCGTCGTCGCGGCGACGGCCGCGGCGGTGGCGCCCGTGCCGATCGCCGCGAGGCGGGCCACCCGCCCGGCGCGTTGCCAACGTGGGCCGAGCTGCCGGCGCGGAACGGGCTGCGCGCGCGGACCGGCCGGTGCGACGGAACCAGCGACCCCAGCGACCCCCATGCACCGACATTATCGCGCCGGTACGACACGCCGCTGTCGTCGTACTGCCCGGTTGGTGGCTGGGAACCGACTGTTGCGGGTACCACTTGCGTCGGCACGGCACGCTGTGGAGTCGGGAAGGGGCGTGGAGATGGGGAAGACACTGAAGCGCGGCGCGGCGTTCACCGCGCTGGCCCGGGCGCTGACCGCCGGGACGCGGGGCGGCCCGTCGCTGGGGGCCCGGCTGGCGGCGCTGCCCCGGATGATCCGGGCCACCACCCGCGGCGAGTACGACGGCGGCCTGCGGCTGGCCCTGATGACCGCGGCGACGGCGTACATCGTCTCGCCGATCGATCTGCTCCCGGAGATCCCGCTGGCGGTTTTCGGCCTGGCCGACGACGCGGTGATGGTGACCTGGCTGGCCGGTGCGGTGCTCGCGGAGACCGAGCGGTTCCTGGAGTGGGAGGCCCGCCGTGCCTCCGTCATCCCGGGCCATGTGGTGCCCTGACGGGACGTACCCTGGGCGTCGAATCAACGTCTGCCCGGCCGCCGTCGCCGGCGCCGCAACGAAGGGCACAACGAGGTGCACTACTACGACAACGTCGTCGAGATGATCGGCAACACCCCGCTGGTGCGGCTGCGCAACGTGACCGAGGGCATCCGGGCCACCGTGCTGGCGAAGGTGGAATACCTCAACCCGGGCGGCTCGGTGAAGGACCGCATCGCGCTGCGCATGGTGGAGGACGCCGAGGCTGCCGGCATCCTCAGGCCCGGCGGCACGATCGTCGAGCCCACCAGCGGCAACACCGGCGTCGGCCTGGCCCTGGTGGCGCAGCTCAAGGGCTACCGGTGCGTGTTCGTCTGCCCCGACAAGGTCAGCCAGGACAAGCAGGACGTGCTGCGGGCGTACGGGGCGGAGGTGGTGGTCTGCCCGACCGCCGTCGCGCCGGAGGACCCGCGCTCCTACTACAACGTCTCCGACCGGCTGGCCCGGGAGATCCCCGGCGCGTGGAAGCCCGACCAGTACAGCAACCCGGCCAACCCGCGCTCCCACTACGAGACCACGGGCCCGGAGCTGTGGAAGCAGACCGGCGGCGAGCTGACCCACTTCGTGGCCGGGGTGGGCACCGGCGGCACCATCTCCGGGATCGGTCGCTACCTCAAGGAGGCCTCCGACGGGCGGGTGCAGATCGTCGGGGCGGATCCGGAGGGTTCGGTCTACTCCGGCGGCACCGGCCGGCCCTACCTCGTGGAGGGGGTCGGCGAGGACTTCTGGCCCACCACGTACGACCGGGACATCGCCGACCAGGTCGTGGAGGTCTCCGACAAGGCGTCGTTCGAGATGACCCGGCGGCTGGCCCGCGAGGAGGGGCTGCTGGTCGGCGGCTCCTGCGGGATGGCCGTGGTCGCCGCCCTGGAGGTGGCCCGCGCCGCAGGCCCGGACGACGTGATCGTGGTGCTGCTGCCCGACAGCGGCAAGGGATACCTGTCGAAGATCTTCAACGACGCGTGGATGGCCCGCTACGGCTTCCTCGACAACTCCGGCACCGAGCCGACCGTGGCCGACGCCCTCGCCGGCAAGCCCGGCGGGCTGCCGGAGCTGGTGCACGTGCACCCGACCGAGACGGTCCGCGACGCCATCGACTACATGCGCGAGTACGGCGTCTCCCAGCTTCCGGTCCTCAAGGCCGAGCCGCCCGTGGTCACCGGCGAGGTGGCCGGCTCGGTCGCCGAGAAGGACCTGCTCGACGCCCTGTTCACCGGCCAGGCGCACCTGCACGACACCATCGAGCGGCACACCGCCGACCCGCTGCCGATGATCGGCGGCGGCCAGCCGGTGAGCGAGGCGGTGGCCCTGCTGGAAAAGTCCGACGCGGCGCTGGTGCTGGTCGACGGCAAGCCCAAGGGCGTGCTCACCCGGCAGGACCTGCTCGCCCACCTCGGCGCGCGCTGACCCGAAGCCACGGCGCAGGGCCCCCGCCACGGCCGGCGGGGACCCTGCGCTGTCCCACAGCAGGCCCACAAGCTCGGCACAGGGGATCCCTGACCTGCCCGCCTAGCGTCGGTGCCGGACCAGTTGATCCGGTACGACGTCCCGGGAGGAACCCATGCGCCACGACCTCGACCACCACGAAGGGCAGCGGGTCAGCCGCCGTCGGCTGATCGCCGGGGTCGGCTCGATCGGGCTGGCCGGCCTGTTGGCCGCCTGCGGCCGCGACGACGGCACCGTCACCACGTCCACCGGCGAGACCGTGTCCCCGCAGGCCACCGCCAGCACGTCGGCCGACCTTGCCGCGCTCTTCGCCGACGCGAACACGTGCACGCTGACCGCGAGCACCACCCAGGGCCCGTACTACTTCGACGCGGACAAGATCCGTAGCGACATCCGGGAGGACCGGGAGGGTACCCAGCTGCGGGTGGCGATCCGGGTGCAGGACAGCGAGCAGTGCGGGCCCCTGGCCAACGCCGTCGTGGAGATCTGGCACTGCGACGCCGAGGGGCTGTACTCGGGCGCGGAGGCGCAGTCGTCCGGCGCGGGCGGCGCGCAGGGCGGCACCTCGGGCGGCGGCACCCCACCCAGCGGCGCACCGGGCGGTGCCCCGCCGAGCGGCGGCGCGGCCCCGGGCGGGACCCCGCCGAGCGGCGCACCGGGCGGCGGCGCGGCCCCGGGCGGTGGCTCCGAGGGGTCGGCGGCAGACCTCACGCCGACCGACGACAAGCGGTACCTGCGTGGGGCCCAGGTCACCAACTCCGACGGGATCGTCGAGTTCACCACCATCTGGCCGGGCTGGTACCGGGGCCGCACGACGCACATCCACGCGATGGTGCACGTGGACAACGACCGCGTGCTCACCACCCAGATGATGTTCGACGAGGACCTCAACACCAAGGTGTACGCCGCCGCGCCGTACTCCGCGCACACCGGGCGGGACACCTTCAACGACAACGACACGATCTACGCCGACAGCATGCTGATGAAGGTCGTCGAGGACGGCGACGGCTACCTCGGCGTGATCAACTTCGCGGTCGACTCGGACCAGGACGGATCGTGAGCGCCCGCGTCCGTCCCGCCGAGGGCTGTGCAAGAAGGGGACCCTTCTCTACCGTATGCGTTGGCAGGGGGCCCTTCCTTACACAGCACGGGCGTAGCGGAGCTGGGGGGCGCGGGCGGCGCCGATCCGGTCCTCCCGGCGCTCGCCGGTGGGCTGCCAGCCGCCCCGCTCGTAGAACCGCCGGGCCGGCGTGTTGCCCTCCAGCACCCACAGCACCGCCCGGGCCCGGCCCCGGTCGCGCATGGTGGCCAGCGCGTCGTCCATCAGCGCCCGGCCGGTGCCCTGGCCCCGCTCGCCCGGGTCGAGGTGGATGGCGTTGAGCAGCCCCGTCGCCGGGTCGCCCGCATCGTCCGGGCCGAGGTAGCTGAAGCCGACCAGCCGGCCGTCGCGCTCGGCGACGGTCATCAGGTGGTCGTCGCGCTCCCAGGCCCACCGCTCGACCCAGTACGACCCCATCGCCTCCGCCGTCGGGTCGGCGAGGGCCTCGGCCGGCAGGAACGACGAGTATGCCGCCACCCGGGACCGCTGGTGCAGCGACCCCACGGCACGCAGGTCGTCGACGGTGGCGTGGCGGAGGGTGATCGTCACCCGGCCGAGGGTACCCGCCGGGGCGGGACGGGCACGGTGGTCAGGTCCTCGGCGACGACCAGCTCACCGGCGAAGTGCTCCCGGGCCTCGTCGGCGAAGCGCCGGGCGTCGCCGTAGCGCTGGGAGAAGTGGGTGAGCACCAGCGTGCGTACCCCCGACTCGGCCGCGACCCGGGCGGCCTGGCCGGCCGTGAGGTGCCCGACCTCGGCGGCGAGCGCGGCCTCGCTCGCCAGGAACGTCGACTCGATGACCAGCAGGTCGGCGTGCTCGGCGAGGGCGTACACGTTGTCGCAGAGCCCGGTGTCCATCACGAACGCGAACCGCTGCCCGGGGCGGGTCACGCTCACCTCGTCGCGGGTGACGCGGCGTCCGCCGACGTCGAGGTGGCCGGCGCGCAGCAGCTCGCCGACGGCCGGCCCGGCGATCCCGTACGCGGCGAGCCGCTGTGGCAGCATCCGGCAGCCGTCCGGCTCGACCAGCCGGTAGCCGTACGTCTCGATCGGGTGCCGCAGCAGGCGGGCCTCCAGCGTGCCGCCGCCGCGCAGGGCGACCCGCTGCCCGTCGGCGGTGATCGGCTCGACGGCCAGCTCGGCGGTCTCGTGGAAGGAGCTGGCGTGCCGCAGCCGGGCGAAGTAGTCGGCCCCGCCGGCCGGGAAGTGCACCGCCACCGGGTGCGGGACCCGGTCGAGCGAGAACCGCTGGATGGTGCCGGGCAGGCCGAGGCAGTGGTCGCCGTGGAAGTGGGTGACGCAGATCCGGGTGAGGTCGGTGGCGGTGACGCCGGTGTGCAGGAGCTGCCGCTGGCTGCCCTCGCCCGGGTCGAAGAGGATCACCTCGTCGTCCCAGCGCAGCACGTACCCGTTGTGGTTGCGCGCCCGGGTCGGGGTCTGGCTGGCCGTCCCGAGCACCACCAGTTCACGCATGGACACGACGTTCTCCCCGGCGGTACATGAAGCGACCCCCGGGGCTTCCGTGCTCGCGCACGGGCCGGCTGGACTGGGCCGGCACCCCGGGGGTCGGGTGGCTGTCGTGGTTTCGCCGCACCGCTGCCACACGGTCTCGACGATCGTGCACCCGCCTCGCGGCGGGCAGGTTCTCACTGTCGAGGACAGCGGCTAGCGGGCAGCCACCTCACGAGTCCGATTGCTATACAAGTCTGGACCACCTCCTTTCCCGTGTACCGCCACGCTATCCACATCCCCGGGGCGTCGGCAACGGATTTCGACCAGCGGCTCAGCGGCGCCGGCCGGCGGTGCCGGAGCAGCCCTCGACCGGCGGTGCCGCAGCAGGCCCGACCGGCCTGCCGGAGCGGTCAGTCGGCGATGCCGATGGGGCCCTCGCGCGGGCCCTCCGCGCTGGCCGGCTGCACCGCCAGCGACGGGAAGTCGGCCAGGTCGCCCTCCGGCTCGGCGTCCCACTCGGGGAACACCAGGTCGCTCTGGAGATAGAGGCAGAGCAGTTGGGTGAGGTGGCCCAGCCCGTCGAGGTGGGTGCGCTCGTGGCCGTGGGTGGCGTCCACCCCGAAGCCGAGCAGCGCCACCCGGGCGTGCGCGCCCGCCTCCACCGCCGCCGCCACGTCCGAGCGGTAGAACTCGAAGACGTCGCGGACCAGGTCCACCCCGTGCTCGCGGGCGATCGAGGCGAGGTTGCGGGTCAGGTGGTAGTCGAACGGGCCCACCCCGTCGCCCATGGCCAGGGTGGCCGCATTTTCCCGGGACTGCTGCCCTGGGGCGACCACCGCGGCGTCCACGGAGACGATCTCGGCGACGTCCGGGTCGAGGCCGTGGCTGGCCCCGTGCCCGATCTCCTCGGTGACCGTCACCAGCAGGTGCGCGGTCACCGCCGGGGTGACGCCCGCGTCGACCAGCGCCTTGAACGCGGTGAGCACCGCCGCGACCCCGGCCTTGTCGTCCAGGTGCCGCGACTTGACATATCCGCTGGGGGTGACCGTCGGGTTGGGCAGGAACGCCACGAAGTCCCCGACGTCGATGCCGAGCGCCCGCAGCCCGGCCTCGTCGGCGACGGGCTCGTCGACCCGGACCTCGACCTGCTCCCAGCCGACCCCCTGGAGGTCGACGTCCTCGTTGTAGCGGTGGCCGCTGGCCTTCAGCGGCAGCACCTGGCCGGTGACCACCCGGTCCAGGTCGTCGGTGAAGATCCGCACGTGCGCGCCCTCGGCGAACCGGGCGCTGTGCGTGCCGACCTGCATCAGCTCCAGCCGGCCGTTCTCCTTGAGCCGCTTCACCATGCCGCCGATGGTGTCGGTGTGCACCACGATCGCCCGGTCCGCCCCGGTCTGGCGGGGCCCCGGCAGGCAGGCGCTGAGCGCGCCGCGCCGGGTCAGCGTGGAGGAGATCCCGAGCGCGGAGAGGCGCTCGCCCACGTACTGCTGCACGTGGTCGGTGCGCCCCGACGGGCTCGGGATCTCCAGCAGCTCCACCAGCACCTGGCGGAGGTAGTCCAGGTCGATCTTCAGCGGGACGGGTCTGCGTGCGGTCATGCCTGAGAGCTTGCCGCACCCGCCGGTGTCCAGAGGCGTTGCGGTGCCCGCGTGCCGGGGAAGAGGAGGTCGACGAAGCGTTCGGCGGTGGGCTGCGGCTCGTGGTTGGCCAGGCCGGGCCGCTCGTTGGCCTCGATGAACACGTGCTCCGGCCGGCCCGGGGCGCCGACCAGCAGGTCCAGCCCGGTGACCGGGATGTCCAACGCCCGGCTGGCCGCCACGCACGCCTCGGCGATGTCCGGGTGCAGCTCGCCGGTCACGTCGTGGATCGTCCCGCCGGTGTGCAGGTTCGCGGTGCGGCGCACCGCCAGCACCGTCCCCTCGGGCAGCACGTCGTGCAGCTCGTAGCCGGCCTCGGCGACGACCTCCCGGGTCATGTCGTCGACGGGGATGCGCGACTCGCCCCCGGTGGCGGCGGCCCGTCGGCGGCTCTGCCGCTCGATCAGCTCGGCGATGTCGTGCACCCCGTCGCCGGTGACCTGGGCGGGCCGGCGGACGGCGGCGGCGACGACCTCGTGGTCGATGACGATCACCCGCAGGTCCTCGCCGTCGTGCAGCTGCTCGATCAGCACGTCCGGGCAGAAGCTCCGGGCCAGCGCCACGGCGGCGGTGAGCGCCTGCGGCGCGCGTACGCCGACGGTGATGCCGTTGCCCTGCTCGCCGCGTGCCGGCTTCACCACCACCCGGCCCACCTCGGCCAGGAACGCGGCGTCGGCCTCGGCGTCGGTGGCGGTCCGCCCACGCGGCACCGACAGGCCCGCCTCGGTGAGGATGCGCCGGGTGACCCGCTTGTCGTCGCACCGGCTCATCGCCACCGCCGAGGTCAGCTCGGACAGCGACTCCCGGGTGACGATCGTCCGGCCTCCGTTGCTCAGCCGCAGCTCGCCCCACTGCGGGTCGGTGACCTCCACCCGGATGCCCCGGCGCATCGCCTCGTCCGCGACGATCCTCGCGTACGGGTTGAGCCCGTGGTATCCCTTCGGGGCGGCCGGCAGGAACAGCCGCTCGTTGATCGGGTTCTTCCGCTTCACGCAGAGCGTGGCGGTGCGGTAGAAGCCGAGCCGCTCGTACAGCCGGATCGCCCCGGTGTTCTCGGCCAGCACCGACAGGTCGACGAACGCCCGCCCGCGCGCGGTGAGCCGGGCCGCCAGCTCGGTCAGCAGCGCCTGGCCGGTGCCGGGCGGCGCGGTGTTGAAGTCCACGGTCAGGCACCACAGGCTGGCCCCGTTGTCCGGGGCGGCGAAGACGGCCACGTGGTCCACGCCGGTGATCGTGCCGACCACGTCCCCGGTGGCGTCCTCGGCGACCAGGTGCAGGAACCGGTCGGTGCGGGCGTTGTCGACCAGCACGTCGACCGGGGCGGTGACCATGCCGTTGCGGGCGTAGATCCGGTTCACCGCGTCCGCGTCGTCGGCGTCGCGCAGCGTCCGGATCCGCAGCCCGGGCGGCCCGTCGCGCTCCCCGGCGTCCGTCCTGCCGGCCGGCGGCGCGGGCAGCCGCAGCCGGTACGTCAGCGACGGGTCGATGAACAACTCGTCGGGCAGCCGGGACACCAGCACGTGCGGGTCGCGCAGGTAGATGCAGATGTCCCGGGCCCCGGCCGCCTCCGAGCGCAGCACCGCCGCGACAGCGGCCTGCTCGGTGAACGTCTGGCCGAACACCAGCCGCCCCCAGCCGCAGTCGAGCACCACGCCGTCACCGGCGGGCGGCCCGTCCCGCCCGGCCCCCGCGTCCGGGGCGTCCGAGGTGTCCGGCGCGTCCGACGGGCCCGGGGCTGGCGCGATCGGGTCGCCGCCCGGCCCCACCCGCTCGCGGCGGCGACCCAGCACCCGTTCCCGGTCGGTCCGCGCCGTCCCGGTCGCCAGGGTGTCGCTCACGGTCAGTCGATTCCGTGGCTCTGGAGCCACATTTCCAGGAGTCCCAGTTGCCACAGCTTGTTTCCGTTCAGCGGAGTGAGTTCGGCGTTCGGGGCGGTCAGCAGCGCGTCGACGTACTCGGTGCGGAACAGGTTGCGGCGACGGGCCGCGGGCGCGTGCAGCGCGTCGCGTACCCGGTCGAGGAGCTTGCCCTCGAGGTGGGTGAGGCCCGGCACGGGGAAGTAGCCCTTCGGCCGGTCGATGACCTCGTGCGGCAGGACCCGGCGGCCGATCTCCTTGAGCACGCCCTTGCCGCCCTGGGCCAGCTTCAGCTCCGGCGGGCAGCTCGCGGCCAGCTCCACGAACTCGTGGTCGAGGAACGGCACCCGGGCCTCCAACCCGTGCGCCATCGTCATGTTGTCGACCCGCTTCACCGGGTCGTCGGTCAGCATGACCTGGGTGTCGATCCGCAGGCCGGCGTCGACGGCGGTGTGCGCGCCGGGCCGGGCCAGGTGGGCGGCCACGAACTCCCGCGCCGGGTCGCCGTCGGCCAGCCACGCCGGGTCCAGCACCCGGGCCAGGCCGGCCGCGTCCCGGTCGAAGAACGCCTTCGCGTACGTCTCGACGGCCCGCTCCCGGTCGACGCCGGCCAGCGGCGGGTACCAGTGGTAGCCGCCCAGGATCTCGTCCGCGCCCTGGCCGGACTGGACCACCTTGACGTGCCTGGACACCTCCTGGCTGAGCAGCCAGAACGCCACGCAGTCGTGGCTGACCATCGGCTCGCTCATCGCCGCCACCGCCGCCTCCAGCGGGGGCAGCAGGTCCCGGGCGGCCACCCGGATCTGGTGGTGGTCGGTGTCGAACGTCTTCGCCACCAGGTCGGAGTAGACGAACTCGTCGCCCTCCCGGCCGCCGACGGCGTCGAAGCCGATGGAGAACGTCGACAGGCCGCGCTGCCCCTGCCCGGCGAGCAGGGCGACGACCAGGCTGGAGTCCAGCCCGCCGGAGAGCAGCACGCCGACGGGGACGTCGGCGACCATCCGGCGACGCACCGCCGTGGTCAGCGACTCCAGCAGGGCGTCCTCCCAGTCGCGGGCGGACCAGCCGGCCCGCTCCTCGCGCCGGGTGAACGCCGGGTCCCAGTAGACCCGCTCGCGGGTGGTGCCGTCCGCCTCGTAGACCCGGACGGTGGCCGGGGGCAGCTTGGCGACCCCGCGCAGGATGGTGCGCGGCGGCGGCACGATGCTGTGGAAGCTCAGGTAGTGGGCCAGCGCCACTCCGTCGATGGTGGTGTCGACGCCGCCGCCGGCCAGCAGCGCCGGCAGGGTGCTGGCGAAGCGCACCACGCCCGGGGACTCGGCGACGTACAGCGGCTTGATGCCGAGCCGGTCGCGGGCCAGCACGAGGCGGCCGGTGTCCCGCTCGCTGATCGCCACGGCGAACATCCCGACCAGGTGGTCGACGAAGTCGAGCCCCCACTCGGCGTACGCCTTGACGACCACCTCGCTGTCGCCGGAGGAGAAGAAGCGGTGCCCCCGGGCCTGGAGTTGTTCGCGCAGCTCCCGGTAGTTGTAGACGCAGCCGTTGAAGACGCCGGTCAGCCCCGACGCCGGGTCGACAAGCGGCTGCCCGCTGGCCGCCGACAGGTCGATGATCTTGAGGCGGCGGTGGCCGAGGGCGGTCGCCCCCTGGGACCACACGCCGCTGTCGTCGGGGCCCCGGTCGCTCATCGTGGCCGCCATGCGTTCCACCGCCGCGACGTCGGCCCGCGAGCCGTCACGGCGGAACTCCCCAGCCAGTCCGCACATGCCAGCCAATGCTGCCAGAGGTGAGCGCCGTTCGCCGGGTGAGACGATGTCGTCGGCGTTACGTGCTTGCTAAAATGCGTGCCCTCGCGCCACGGTGCGCCGCCGCCCGCGGGCTATGCCATCAGGACCCACCGGCCGCCCGCTCAGCTGCCCACCCGGCCCACCCGGCCGGTTGTGAGAAACCCCGCATCGGTGCGACGCCGCCGGGCCCACGGTCGACCGTACCCGGCCGGACGGTCGCGCCCCACCCACCGCCGGTGGCCCGAACTCCCCCCGGACGGGGCATTCAGCGCCGAACGTCACCGTGCCAGGGTGAGGGCGGGCCCACGAGGAGGCGATGATCATGCGCGCGACGCGACGGACAGGCGTGCGGACGGGACGTGGCGTGCGTACCGCCGGCCGGCTGGCCCTGGCGGCGGCCCTCGCGGCGGCCGGGGTGCTGGCCGGGGTCGCCCCGGCGCAGGCCGTCGCCACCCGCACCGTGGCCTTCTGGAGCATGGACGAGCCGGCGGGCGCCACTGTGCTCACCGACAGCAGCGGCAACGGCCGGCACGGCGGCGTCGGCGCCGAGGTGGCGGCCGGGGTGCGCTACGACGGCGCGACCGCCCACCGCTTCGCCTACCACAACCCCGTCGACAAGGAGTACGTGCCGGGGCACGTGAACGTGGTGCCGGCGAGCAACGACCTCAACCCCGAGGGCGGCGACTTCTCGGTCTCGATCCGTTACCGGACCACGCGCTCCTTCGGCAACATCATGCAGAAGGGGCAGGGCGGCACGGCCGGCGGCTACTGGAAGTTCGAGGCGCCCGAGGGCAAGCCCCGGTGCATGTTCCGGGGCGGCGACGGGGCGACGCGCACCGGCTACACGGGCACGTCCATCGCGGACGGGCGGTGGCACACCGTCACCTGCAACCGCACCGCCAGCTACGTCGAGATGTACGTCGACGGCGTCCGTACCAGCCGGCTCACCGGCCCCACCGGGACGATCGCCAACAACTGGCAGTTCGCGATCGGTGGCAAGAGCTCCTGCGACGGGGTGAAGGTCACCTGCGACTACTTCGCCGGGGACATCGACTGGATCCGCCTGGTCAAGGGCTCCGGCGGTGCCGCCAACACCCCGCCGCGCGCCGACCTCGCGGCGTCCTGCTCCGGGCTGGTGTGCGCGTTCTCCGCCGCCGGTTCCACCGACGCCGACGGCGCGGTCCAGGACCACGCCTGGGACTTCGGCGACGGCGCGGGCGCCGGCACCGCCAGCGTCCCCACCACCACCCACACGTACGCGCAGGCCGGCACCTACCGCGTGGCGGTCACCGTGACCGACGACCGGGGTGCCACCGGCACCGCCACCCGGGACGTCACCGTCGCGCCGCTGCCGGAGCTGATCTCGTACGTCGGCCAGGCCACCGCCAACGCGAACGTCACCAACCACTCCGTCGCCGTGCCCGCCGGGGTCCAGCCGGGGGACACCCTGCTGCTGTTCCTCAGCCAGAACACCCACGCCGCCACCGGGGAGCCCACCGGGGTCACCGGCTGGACGCGACTGGACCGCCTCGACGGGGGCTACGCCACCACCACCGCCTGGTGGAAGGTCGCCGCTCCCGGCGACGCCGGCACGACCCTGCGGATCACCCTCGGCAGCCAGTCGAAGGGGAACCTGGTCGTCGCCGCGTACCGGGGCACCGACCCGGCCGCCCCGCTGGCCGCGTTCGCCCGCGCCACCGACCCGGCCAGCTCCGCCACCCGGGTCACCCCGACCGCCCAGGTCGCCGCCGAACGCGGGTGGGGCGTGTCGTACTGGCTGCACGGCGACGCCACGTCGACCGCGCTGACCCCGCCGCCCGGGGTGCAGGTGCGCAGCAACAGCTCGCAGACCGGCGGGGGACGGGTCACCGGGCTGCTCGCCGACTCGGGCGCATCGGTGCCGACCGGCGCGTACGGCGGCCTCAGCGCGACCGCCGCGGCGGCCAGCACCACCACGACCACCTGGACCGTCGTGCTCCGCCCCGTGTGAAAGGCGACGGCCCGGGCCACGCCGACCGGGCAGCTCAGCCCGTTCGGCCCGTGGTTGCAGTACCCGTCCGGGTTCTTCGATCCTGGCGAACGATGCACTACTGATTCCCGCCTTGAATCAACGCGACCGGTAAGCGTCGGCGCGGTGCTCGATGGCCGTCACGGTCACGACGCGGTCGTCCCCGTCGATCTCGTAGAGGACGCGGTACGTGCCGCGCCTGGCCGACCAGGTGCCTTCGAACGGCGGCAGAAGGAGTCGTTTGCCGACGCGATGCGGGTTGTCGAGGAGGGCGGTGGTGATGAACTCGTAGACGGCCGCGTAGATCTTCTCTGGTAGCCGTCCGGCCAAGGCGCGTGCGGCCGGGCCGGTGACCTGAAGTCGGTAGCGGCCGGGGTCCGGACCGGTCACCTTGCCTGCTTTGATCGCTTCGCCATCAGCGCCGCGAGTTCGTCGGCGTCGAGGACGTCACCGGCTTCGACGGCGGCCTTGGATTCGCCAAGTTGCCGCATGGCCTCGGCGCTGGAGAGAACCTCCAGGGTCTCTTCCAACGCGGCGAGGTCGTCGGCGGAAATGAGCACAGCGGCGGCGTGGCCGTGCCTGGTGATCTCTATCCGCTCATGGGTCGAGGCCACCTCGTCGATGAGTTCCGAAAGGCGGTTGCGGGCCTCAGTGAACGGCACGGCAGTCATGCTCGAAGCATAGCCAGATTCTGGCGCGAAGTCTGTACAGAATTCCGGGCCCGAGGCCACCGGGCCGTAAGCCCGGTGGCCTGCGGTGGCTAGCTGGTCTTCGCGACACCTACGGGGCAGGTCATGCCGTTCGGGCCGTGGTTGCAATACCCTCCCGGATTCTTCGTGGGCGCGAGGTACTGCTGGTGATGGTCCTCGGCGAAGTAGTAGTCGCCGAGCCGGTCGATCTCCGTGGTGATCTCACCCTTGCCGGCCCGCGCCACGATCGGCGCGAACGCGTCCCGCGACGCGGTGGCGGTGGCGAGCTGCTCGTCGGTGCTGGCATAGATCGCCGACCGGTACTGGGTGCCCACGTCGTTGCCCTGGCGCATGCCCTGGGTCGGATCGTGGTTCTCCCAGAACACCTTCAGCAGGTCCTCGTAGCTGATGGTCGTGGGGTCGTAGACGACCTGGACGACCTCGGTGTGCCCGGTCATGCCCGAGCAGACCTCCTCGTACGTCGGGTTCGGGGTGATCCCGCCCGCGTAGCCGACGGAGGTGGTGAGCACGCCGGGCAGGGTCCAGAACAGCCGCTCGGCGCCCCAGAAGCAGCCCATCCCGAAGACGGCGACCTGCGCGCCCGCAGGGAAGGGCCCCTTCAGCGAGGAGCCGAGCACCTCGTGGCGGTCGCCGATCGGCATCGCGATCGGGCGGCCGGGCAGGGCCCGGTCGGGGGTGGGCAGCTCGGACTTCATGCGGCGAAGGAACACGGTGGAACTCCTCTCGTACCTCTCCCCGCGTGCAACACCGCCGGGCCCCCGTTCCTTACCCGCCGGTCGAATGATCAGGCGCGTACGCCGGAGCCGCCGGGTTTCCTCGCAGATGACGGCATTCTCCGGTCTTGCGCAGTAACCGTTCTTCATGCTGCTCGTCAGGCTTTTCGTAGGGTTTCACCCGCGCGTGCTGTGGAGACGTGGAGGTGCCTGATGGAAACGGCCATCGGAAGGACGGTGCGCGCCGGTCGACGCGGAAGGCCACTCGCGGGTCCCCGCCTCGGGCTGGCGCTGTCGTTGGCGCTCGGACTGGCGGCACCCGCGGCCCTCGGCCTCCTCCCGCCGGCCGGGCCCACGGCGTCGGTCGCCGTCGCCACCCCCCAGCCCTACCCGCCGTATCCGCCCTCGCCCCCGGGCTCGCCGCAGCCGCCGACGTCCAGTCCCACGGTCACGCCCACGGCCACCGGCACCGGAGGGCAGCCGCCGGCGGTAGCGCTGTGCCGCGAGGAGGGCCTGCGGGCGGTGCTGCCCGACTCCGGCGCGGAGACCACCATCGGCGCGGCCTGCGTGCGCGGGGACACCGTGGAGCGCTGCCGCATCGACCTGCCGCGAGCAGGCGCCGGCGGCGAGGCGCAGAAGGCGGACCTGCGTACCAGCGTCGAACAGGGCCCGGTGACGATCGGCTGGGTGACCCTCTCCACGCCGCAGGGCGACGCCGCCCGGCCACGGGTGGACGACCACGCCGTGACCCGGTACGCGTCGACGGGGCTGACCGCCTGCGCCCTGAAGCGCGCCGAGTCGCCGGGCCTGCTGCGCTCGGAATACGTGCGCTACGGCGGCGGTGGCGGGCTGCTGCTCTGCCTCGTCGGGGGTGCACTCCTGTTCACCGGCCTCCGTCGCCGCCGCGCCGGCTGACGGGCTCTGTCGCCGGGCCCCGCACGCGACCACTGACGGGCCGCGGCCCGGCGTCGGCTGACGGCGTGGCGGGCCCGCTCCCGTCAGTGGTCGGCCAGGGCAGCGGCCACCCGGGCGGCGTACGACCCGGCCTCGGCGTCGTCGGTGTAGCGGGTGCGGGGCCAGAAGAACCCGCGCAGGCCATCGCCCTTCGTCCTCGGCACCACGTGGGTGTGCAGGTGCGGCACCGACTGGGACACCCGGTTGTTCGTCGCCACGAACGTGCCGCCGGCCCCCAGTCCCGTCTCGACGGCCACGGCGACCCGCTGCACCAGCCCGAAGTAGCCGGGCAGGTCGCCCGCCGGCAGGTCGGCCAGGGTCACCAGGTGGGCGCGCGGCACCACCAGTACATGGCCCTTGAACACGGGCCGGGTGTCGAGGAACGCCACCCCCTGCGGGGTGTCGGCGACCCGGAACGCCGGGACGTCGCCGGCCACGATCCCGCAGAACACACACCCGCCCATCCGGCCAGGCTAACCGCGCGCCCCGCCCACCGCCGCACCGCGCAACTCCAGATCCGCATCACACACCGTATGGAACACCGGTCGGACAACCTCACGAAGGCGCGGCCGGCTCAGGAGGCGGTGAGAGGGGAACCCTTCTCTACCGTAGGCGTTAACAAGGGGCCCCTCCTTCCCACCGGCTAACGTCTGCGGCATGAACCACGGCTTCGAGACGCTCGCGATCCACGCCGGACAGGACCCGGAGGCCCGCACCGGCGCGGTGATCCCACCGATCTACCAGACCAGCACGTACGCCCAGGACGCCGTCGGCGCGCCCCGGCAGGGCTACGAGTACAGCCGCTCCGGCAACCCCACCCGCGACGCGCTCCAGGAGTGCCTCGCCGCGCTGGAGGGCGGCCCCGTCGGGCTGGCCTTCGCCAGCGGACTCGCGGCCGAGGACGCCCTGCTGCGTACCGTCTGCAAGCCGGGCGACCACGTGGTCATCCCCGACGACGCGTACGGCGGCACGTACCGGCTGTTCGCGAAGGTCGCCGAGCGGTGGGGGCTGGCGTACACCCCGGCGAAGGTCTCCGACGTCGACGCCGTGCGGGCCGCGATCCGCCCCGGCGTCACCCGGATCGTGTGGCTGGAGACACCGACCAACCCGCTGCTCGGCATCGCCGACATCGCCGCCCTGGCCGCCGTGGCCCACGACGCCGGCGCGCTGCTGGTGGTCGACAACACGTTCGCCTCGCCCTACCTCCAGCAGCCGATCACGCACGGCGCGGACGTCGTGGTGCACTCCACCACCAAGTACGTCGGCGGGCACTCCGACGTCGTCGGCGGTGCGCTGGTCGCCGCCGACCGGGGCCTCGGCGAGGAGCTGCGCTACCACCAGAACGCGATGGGCGCGGTCAACGGCCCGTTCGACGCGTGGCTGACCCTGCGCGGCATCAAGACCCTCGGCGTACGGATGGACCGGCACTGCGACAACGCGGAGCGGATCGCCGCCCACCTCGACGGGCACCCGAAGGTGGGTCAGGTGATCTACCCGGGCCTGCCGTCGCACCCCGGTCACGAGGTGGCCGCCAAGCAGATGCGCCGCTTCGGCGGCATGATCTCGTTCCGGGCGGCCGGTGGCGAGGAGCACGCCGTGGACATCTGCAACCGGGCCAAGCTGTTCGTGCTCGCCGAGTCTCTCGGCGGGGTGGAGTCCCTGATCGAGCACCCGGGCCGGATGACACACGCAAGTGCCGCCGGCTCGCCGCTTGAAGTTCCCGCCGATCTCGTGCGACTGTCTGTCGGCATCGAGACGGTCGACGACCTGCTCGCCGATCTGGAGCAGGCGCTGGGCTGACCGTGGCTGGGGAGGATGGCCGTGCAGGACATCATGCCGACGACCTGGGTGGGCGCGACCGCGAAGCAGATCGCCCGCGGCGTACGCCGGGGTGACGTCTCCGCCACGCAGGTCGTGGCCGACCACCTCGACCACATCGCCCGGGCCGACGCCGACCTCGCCGCGTTCCGCACGGTGCGCGGCGGGGAGGCGATCACCGAGGCGGAGAAGGTCGACGAGCAGGAGGAGCTGGCCAACCTCCCGCTGGCCGGGGTGCCGGTCGGGGTCAAGGAGAACACCGCCGTCGCCGGTCTGCCCACCTGGCACGGCTCGGCGGCGGTGCGCAGCGCCGTGGCCGAGGCCGACCACGAGGTGGTCCGGCGGCTGCGCGGCGCGGGCGCGGTGATCCTCGGGGTGACCCGGATGCCCGAGCTGGGGCTGTGGGCGCTCACCGACGACGCGAGCGCGGTCACCCGCAACCCGTGGGATCCCCGGCGCACCCCCGGCGGCTCGTCCGGCGGTGCGGCGGCGGCGGTGGCCGCCGGGCTGGTGCCGATGGCGCACGGCAACGACGGCCTCGGCTCGATCCGCATCCCGGCGGCCTGCTGCGGGCTGGTCGGGCTCAAGCCGGGCCGGGGCGTGGTGCCGTGCCAGCTCGGCGCCGACGACTGGTTCGGCCTCACCGAGCACGGCATGCTGACGTCCACCGTCGCCGACGCGGCGGTCGGCTTCCAGGTGCTCGCCGGCCGGCCGCAGGAGAAGCTGGTCCCGCCGCAGCGGCTGCGGGTCGGCGTGTCGCTGCGGTCCCCGGTGCGCGGCGTCGCCCCGGACGCGCCGAACCGGGACGCGGTCGCCGCCGCCGGCCGGCTGCTCGCCGCCGCCGGCCACGACACCGTCCCCGCCGACCCGGTCTACCCGACCCGCCTCGGCCTGGCCGGCATCGCCACCTGGTTCGCCGCTGCCGCCGCCGACGTGCGGGCCGCCGGGCTAGACCCGCGCGGGCTGCAGCGGCGCAGCCGCCGGCACGTCGCGCTGGGCGAGTGGGCGCAACGCCGGGGGTACGTCCGCGAGTCCGACCGGGCCGCCTGGCGCGAGCGGTCCATCGGCTTCTTCGCCGACCACTCGGTCGACCTGCTGCTCACCCCGGCGCTGGCCGGGGCGCCGCCGGAGGCCGCCGGCTGGTCCGGCCGGTCCTGGGCGGCGAACATGAAGGCCAGCATCCGCTACGCCCCGTACGCGGCCCCGTGGAACATCGCCGGCCTGCCCGCGATCGTCGTGCCGGTGGGCCGCCGCCCCGACGGGCTGCCGGTGGCGGTGCAACTCGTCGGCCCGCCCGGCTCGGAGCTGCTGCTGCTCGGCGTCGCGGGTCAGTTCGAGATGCAGGCCCCGTGGGCGCGGCACGCCCCCGGCTACCCCCGCGTCGGCACGGGGTCACCGGCCGTCGCGTGATCGCCCGGCCCGGCGTGATCGGCTCGTAGCCGCAGGTAGCGGCCGGTGTCGCCGCCGCCGGGCGGTGCCGGTGGTGGCACGATCGGGGCATGACGGAACTGGTCGGCCTCGCCGAGGTGCGCGCCGCGCGGGAGCTGCTCGTCGGCGTCACCCGCACCACCCCGCTGGAGCCCTCCCGCCCGCTGAGCGCCGCGCTCGGCGGGCCGGTCTGGCTCAAGTGCGAGAACATGCAGCGCGCCGGCTCGTACAAGGTGCGCGGGGCGTACGTGCGGATCTCCCGGCTGTCGGCGGCGGAGCGCGACCGGGGCGTGGTGGCCGCGAGCGCCGGCAACCACGCCCAGGGGGTGGCGCTCGCGGCCGGGCTGGTCGGCACGCACGCGACGGTCTTCATGCCGGTGAACGCGCCGCTGCCGAAGGTCGCCGCCACCAAGGGGTACGGCGCGCAGGTCGAGCTGATGGGCAACACCGTCGACGAGTCGCTGGTCGCGGCGCAGACCTTCGCCGAGCGGACCGGGGCGATCCTCATCCACCCGTTCGACCACCCGGACGTGATCGCCGGGCAGGGCACCGTGGCGCTGGAGATCCTGGAGCAGTGCCCCGACGTGAAGACGATCGTCACCGGGGTCGGCGGCGGCGGCCTGATCTCCGGCATGGCGGTGGCGGCGAAGGCGCTGCGGCCCGACGTGCGGCTGGTCGGGGTGCAGGCGGCGGGCGCGGCGGCGTACCCGCCCTCGCTGGCGGCCGGCGAGCCGGTGCGGCTGCCGGCGTTCAGCACCATCGCCGACGGCATCGCGGTGGGCCGGCCGGGGGAGATCACCTTCAGCCACGTCCGCAAGCTTGTCGACGAGATCGTCACGGTCTCCGAGGAGGACATCTCCCGGGCGCTGCTGATGCTGCTGGAGCGGGGCAAGCAGGTGGTCGAGCCGGCCGGCGCGGTCGGGGTGGCGGCGCTGCTGGCCGGCGTGGTGGAGGTCTCCACGCCGGTGGTGGCGGTGCTCTCCGGCGGCAACATCGACCCGCTGCTGATGCTGCGGGTGATCGAGCACGGGCTCGCGGCGGCCGGGCGTTACCTGCGGGTGACGGTGCGTTGCTCGGACCGCCCGGGGCAGCTCGCGTCGCTGCTCAGCGAGATCGCCGAGCACCGGGCGAACGTGGTCGACGTGGAGCACCAGCGGGCCAACCCGCACCTGCGGCTCGGCGAGGTGGAGGTGGCGCTGTCGGTGGAGACCCGCGGCGTCGAGCACTCCGACACGCTGATCAGCGCCCTGCGGGCCAGCGGCTATCAGGTGGTCTTCGCCGCCGACCGCTGACGGTGCAAGGAAGGGCCCCTTGTTAACGCATTCCGTTGTACAAGGGGCCCTTCCTGACAGTTGTTCGGGTCGGCGCGCCGGTCAGCCGGTGAACGGCTCGAACTTGACCACCGTCACCTTGATGTCCGCGCCGCTCGGCGCGGTGTAGGTCACCGTCTGGCCGGGCCGGGTGCCCAGGATCGACTTGCCCAGCGCCGACTCGGGGCTGTAGACGGTCAGCTCCGTGGTCGAGGAGATCTCGCGTGACCCGAGCAGGAAGGTCTCGGTGTCGTCGGTGTCGTCGTCGAAGTAGATCGTGACGACCATCCCGGGGGAGACCGTGTCGGCGCTCGGCGCCCCGCCGACCTTGGCGGTGCGGAGCAGCTCCTTCAAGTAGAGGATCCGCCCCTCCTGCTTGCCCTGCTCCTCGCGGGCCGCGTGGTAGCCGCCGTTCTCCCGGAGGTCGCCCTCCTCGCGCCGCGCGTTGATCTCGGCTGCGATCACGGGCCGGTTGGCGATCAGCTCGTCGAGCTCAGCCTGGAGGCGGTCGTGCGCGTCCTGGGACAGCCAGGTGGCGGGCGCCTCGTTTCCGTTGTTGGACACAGGCGATCTCCTCGGTTGTGCGGACTGGCTGACGGGTGAACTACCAAGTTACCAGTGCCGTGCCCGTCCGGGTGCGGACGATCACCGCGGGTGCCGGTGGCGAGACCGCGGTGCGCGTGGCGAAATGGCGTTTCAGCAGCTCAGTCGGCCTGTCGGCAGCGCACCACCTCACCGATGAAAGGTCGGGCGGTGGTGGCCAGGCGATGTCGTGCTGCGGCCTGGGACTCGCCCGGCCGGGCGGTCACGGTGACCTCCTCACGGGCCACCTCCGCCCCGTCGTGCGAGCGGGCCCGCAGCACGCAGGTCGTCGAGCCACCCACCGGGACGGTCACCCGGAAGTCGACCACCACCTGGGAATCGGTGATGTCCGTGTAGGTGATCACCTGGGCGTCGTAGGCGGGGTCGCCGTACTTGCCGTACATGCTGAACGCCGCCAGCCCGAGTGCGGCCACCAGAGCCGTCGCGAGCAGCGCGAGCAGCGCCGGCCGGCGGCGTCCCGGCTCCCGGCGCCGGCCGTAGCGGCCCGGCGGGAACGCGGGCGCACCCGGCGTGATTGTGGCGTGCGTCTCGGTCACCGGCGGCGGTCTCCTGGCGTTGTTGTCGGCCCCATCGGCAAGAATGGCAGAGTCCAATCTTTCCAGCCCGGCGCCGGTTCGTGGACGAGTCCTCAGTCACCTTTGCTGAGGTAAGGATGACAGGCCGGCGGGCGACGCCGGCAGGCAGCGCCGGTTGGCACAGACGAGGAGCGCCGCAAGTGGCAGAGCAGCTGCGTCTCATGGCCGTCCACGCGCACCCCGACGACGAGTCGAGCAAGGGTGCCGCGACCATGGCGAAATACATCGCCGAGGGGGTCGACGTGCTGGTCGTGACGTGCACCGGTGGTGAGCGCGGCAGCGTGCTCAACCCGAAGATGGACCGGCCGGACGTGTGGGCCAACATCGCCGAGATCCGCCGTGCCGAGATGGACGCCGCCCGCGCCATCCTCGGCGTCGAGCAGGCCTGGCTGGGCTTCGTCGACTCCGGGCTGCCCGAGGGCGACCCGCTGCCGCCGCTGCCCGAGGGGTGCTTCGCCGGCCAGGACGTCGAGGTCGCCGCCGGTCCGCTGGTGCGGCTGATCCGGCAGTTCCGTCCGCACGTGATCACCACGTACGACGAGGAGGGTGGCTACCCGCACCCCGACCACATCATGACCCACAAGATCACCGTCGCCGCGTTCGACGCCGCCGGCGACCCGGAGCGCCACCCCGACCTCGGTGAGCCCTGGCAGCCGCTCAAGCTCTACTACGACGTGGGCTTTTCCAAGGGCAAGATCCTGGCGCTGCACGAGGGCATGCTCGCCGCCGGCCTCGCGTCGCCCTACGAGGAGTGGCTCAAGCGCTGGGCCGACCGTCCCGACAAGGGCCCCCGGATCACCACGCGCGTCGAGTGCGCCGACTACTTCCCGGTCCGCGACGACGCGTTGCGCGCCCACGCCACCCAGATCGACCCGGACGGCTTCTGGTTCCACGTGCCGATGGAGCTCCAGCGGCAGGCCTGGCCCACGGAGGACTTCCAGCTCGCCCGCTCGGTGGTGGACAGCCCGCTGCCCGAGTCCGACCTCTTCGCCGGGGTCCGCGAGACGGCCCACGCCTGCTGAGCGGCCCACGCCTGCTGTGGGGGGCGTGCCTGCTGCGCGCGGCACGTCCCCTGTACCGGCCGTACCCACCGATCCGACGCCGGGCTACCCTGGGGTCCTGCCACGATCCGGAGGAACACCATGCTGACCGCCGCCCAGGTGCTCGCGCAGAACAACTTCGGTGACACCCGCACGGGTGGCCTGGCCGGTCCGATGGGCCTCTTCCTCATCGTGCTGTTGGGCACCGCCACCGTGCTGCTCATCCGCAACATGAACTCCCGGCTGCGCCGCCTGCCCGACCACTTCCCCGCGCCCGGCGAGCCCGCCGACGCGGGCCGGGTGGACGCCGCCGTCGGGGGTGGGCAGGCGGCCACCGAGGCGGGGCGGGCCGACGCCACAGTCGTCGATCCGACAGACGGGACCTTGGGGCATGACTCACGCTCGACCGCCCCGAAGGGCCCCCAGCAGCACGGAAACGGGTGATCGGGGCGTGATTCACGCCGAAGCCGGCCGTCGCCCCCTGTTGCGCTCCCCGGCTTTGGCTTAGCCTTCCGCCGGGGGACCAAAAGTCCCCGGGCCGCGCGCGGGAGGGGGCACCGATGACCGGGTCAGCGACGGCTGCCCGCTGTGCGGTGCGGCGACCGGCTGCCCACCGTGCCGTGCGGTGCCCGGCTGCCTTCTGTGCGGTGCGGCGACCTGTGGACGGGGGAGGTCGGTGACCTCCGCCAGGGCCGACGATCCGCTCGACCTGCCGGAGCGGGCCGCCGCCGACCTCGACCTGCCGGCGGAGCGGAGCACCCCGCACCGCGGCCTCGCGCTGACCGTCGCCGTGGCGCTCACCGCCCTCGTGGCCGCCGGCATCGGCCTCACCCTCCCCGCCCACCTGCCGCCCGACGACCCGCTCCCGGCACCCGCCCGGTTCGGCATCGGCGTCGCCGTCGTCGTGGTCGCCCAGCTCGCCCGGCTACGGTTCCGCACCGCCTCCGGGATGGTCAGCACCACCTGGGGCGAGGCGGCACTCGTCGTCGGCCTCTACCTGGTTCCCGCCGGCTGGCTCCCGGCCGCCACACTCGTGGGCGCCGGGCTGGCCTGGGCGCTGCTCTCCCTGACCGCCGACCGCCAGCCGCCGCTGGAAACCGTCCGCATCGCCGCCTCGCTGAGCGCCGCCACCGCCCTCGCCGTCGCGGTCACCAGCGCCCTCGGCGCGCCCCTGCTCGCCACCCCCACCCCGGAACTGGCGCTGGCGCTGGCGGCCGGCTCGGTGACGTACCTGCTCGCCACCGCCTGGCTCGGCGGGGTCGCCGTCGCCCTGCGGCACGGCGTGCCGATGGGCCCGCCGCTGCTCGCCGCGCTCCGCGGCAAGCAGCTCATGTTCGTCGGGAACGTGGCCGTCGGCCTGGCCGCCGTGGCGCTGCTGGAGCTGGACGCCCGCTGGCTGCTCGCGTTCCCGCCCGTGCTCTGGCTGCTCCAGCAGACCTACCGGCACCGGCTGCGGGCCGACCAGGAGCGGCGCACCTGGCGGGCCTTCGCCGAGGCCACCGCCGCGCTCAACCAGCTCGACGAGCGGGGTGTGGCCACCGCGGCGGTCACCGGCGCGCTGACCCTCTTCGGCGCCGAGCTGGTCGACGTCGACGTGGCGCGGGGCGACGGCCGGTGGCGACGCTACCGGGGCGACAGTGGCGGCCGGGTGACCGACCGCGAGATCGACCCGTCCACCGGCTCCGCCGCCGGCCCGCACGAGCTGGTCCGCCCGCTGACCGTCGGCACCACCCGGGTCGGCGAGCTGCGCGTCCGCTTCCCCCGCTCGGCGCCGCCCAACGCCCGCGAGCAGGACGCCGCCGCCGCATACTCCGACGCCCTCGCCGCCGCCCTGCACGACGCCGCCACCCACCGCGAGCTGCGCCTGGTCACGGCCCGTTCGTCGTACGAGGCGGTGCACGACCCGCTGACCGGCCTGCTCAACCGGGCCGCCATGCTCGGCAAGGGCGACCAGGCGCTGCGGCAGCGCGCACACGACCACCCTGTGGCCCTGCTGCTGCTCGACATCGACCAGTTCAAAGAGGTCAACGACACCCTCGGGCACGCCGCCGGCGACCAGCTGCTGCGGCTGACCGCCAACCGGCTCGGCACGCTGACCCGCTCCGGCGACCTGCTCGGCCGCCTCGGCGGCGACGAGTTCGCCCTGCTGCTGACGTCGGTCCCGGTGCTCGGTGCCCGGACCGCGCCCATGGCGTACGCGCTGCGCCAGGCCCGGGAGATCGCCGAGCGGCTCGCCGCCCCGACCGAGGTGGCCGGGGTGCGGATGTCCGTCGAGGTGTCCGTGGGAGTGGTGGTGGCCGACGCCGGCACCGCCGACCTGACGGAGCTGCTGCGCCGGGCCGACATCGCGATGTACCAGGCGAAGGAGGGCGGCGGCAGCGTCGCCGCGTACGACAGCTCGAAGGATGCCGCGAGCACCGACCAGCTCGCGCTGCTCGCGGAGCTGCGGGAGGCCCTCGCCGCCGACGACCAGCTGGTGCTGGCCCTCCAGCCGGCGGTGGACCTCGCCACCGGCGCGCCGACCGGGGTGGAGGCGCTGATCCGCTGGCGGCACCCGCGCCGGGGCTGGCTCGGCCCCGGCGACTTCATCCGCCCCGTGGAGAACAGCGAGCAGCTCGGCACGTTCACCCGCTACGTGCTGGACAAGGCGCTCACCGTGGCCGCCGAGTGGGCCCGCACGGGCCTGGACGTGCCGATCTCGGTGAACCTCTCCGCCCGCAGCCTGCTCGATCCCCGGCTGCCGGCCGAGATCGGCGAGGCGCTGCGCCGCCACCAGGTGCCGCCGCACCGGCTGGTGCTGGAGATCACCGAGACGGTGGTGATGAGCGAGCTGGAGGTCATCGACGAGGTGCTGGCCACGCTGCGGTCGATGGGCGTGCAGCTCGCCGTGGACGACTTCGGCACCGGCTTCTCGTCGCTGGCGTTCGTGACCCGCATCGCCGTGGACGAGCTGAAGGTCGACCGGTCGTTCGTGATCCGGATGGCGGATTCGCCGGAGGCGGCGGCCATCGTCCGGGCCACCGTCGGGCTCGCCCACGAGCTGGGCCTGCGGGTGGTCGCCGAGGGCGTGGAGACCGCCGAGCAGCGGCTCGCGCTGGCGGAGCTGGGCTGCACGGCCGCCCAGGGGTACCACTTCTTCAAGCCGATGCCGGCGGACAAGATAAGCGCGGTGCTCGGGTCGCTGGTGGACACGTCCCAGGCCAACGTCGTGCCGCTGCGCGCCGACGGCGCCTCCTGACCGCGCGGCCGGCGGCGGCCCGGATCAGGCCGCCCCGTCGGCTCCGGGCCGGCCGTGGCGCGCGGTCCGGGGGTCGCCGCCGCGCAGCACCCGGCGCACGATCGTCGGACGCAGCAGCCGGTGCGGCGGGTCGACGAGGTTGAGGACCCGCAGGAACGCGGTGCCGAGCACCGCGTCGGTGCGGGCGGCGGCGTGGAGCCGGTGCACGTACGAGTTGACGAGCCTTACCCGCATCGTCCGGCGCCCCCGTACCTCGGGGAAACGGAGATCCGTGCCGACCGTGATGGACCACGGGCCGTCGATCAGCCTGCTGGCCCCACGGAAGAACCGCCGCCACAGCCGGTCCCGGTCGCCCGCCAGCAGGCTCCGCAGCAGCAGGCCCTCGGTGGCCGCGACCGTCATGCCCTGACCGTAGAGGGGGTTGAAGCTGCACAGGGCGTCCCCGAACACCAGGTAGCCGAGCGGGAAGCGGCGCAGCCGCTCGTAGCGCCGCCGGAGGCTCGCCGGGTAACGCATGCTGGCCGGCCCGCCGACGGGGGTGGCCTCGCGTACCAGTTGGCTGATCAGCGGCACGCCCAGCGACTCGGCGAACCGCGCGTAGCCCTCGTCGTCCAGCGGTGGCTGCTCGCCGAGCACCCCGCTGAGGACCACGCTGAAGAGGCCGTCCTCCTGAGCGGCGACGATGCCGCTGCGCGGGCGCCCCGGAACGGCGTTGGTCAGCGCGCCGAGGAGGCCGTCGAGGTGGCGGGGGTCGCGCTCGTAGTTGCGGGTGACATACGTGACGTCGACCGCGACCCGCTGCTCCGGCGGCGTCGGGTAGCCGAGCGCGGTGAGCCACGCCGGGCTGCGCGACGCCCGGCCGCAGGCGTCGACCACCAGGTCGGCGTCGAGCCGGTAGGCCGCCCCGCCGGGCGGCGTCACCAGGACGCCGGTGACCCGGCGGCGGTCCCCGGTGCCCAGCAGGGCGGTCGCCTCGGCGGGCGGGCAGAACCGGACGTTCGCCAGCTTGCGTACCCGGGCCCGCACGGTGTGCTCCAGCAGCGGGCGGCTGACCCCCACGCCGACGAGCTGGGACGGGGTGCGGCGCATCCGGTAGCCGTCGTTGCACCAGTGCACCTGGTCGTTGAGGTCGACCAGCGGCGCCCCGCAACCGTTCAGCTCGTCGCTGAGGCCGTCGAACAGCTCGTCCAGGGCCTGCCGCCCCCGGGCCAGCAGGACGTGCAGTTGACGCGACTGGGGCACCCCGCGCCGAGGCTGCGCGGCCTCCGGCAGTGGGTCACGGTCGACGATCGTGACGGTGTCGTACGCCTCGCTGAGCACCCGGGCGGCGATCAGCCCGGCCATGCTCGCACCCAGCACCACGGCATTGCCTGCGCGGATCATGAGGAGACGGTAGGTGGCCCGGGGCGCGGTGGCTTCTTCCCACGTGCCCAGTCCGGCGACCGTCCGGGCAACCTCGCGACGGGCTGGGCAACCTGGAAGAAGCGCCGAGCGCCGCAGCCGTCGGGCTCACCGGACGGGAGGGCGACCTGTTCCGGCAGATGCGCGGCTGGAGCGTGCTGCTGCTGGCCCTGATGGTCTGCTGGTCGGATTGCAGGCCACGCCGCTGATGTCCTGGATGGTGCCTTAGCGGCGCGGAGGACGAGCTGGTCGCGGATCTCGGCCAGGGACAGGAACGGCGCGGTCATGCTCAGGTCACCCCGAGGGCGATGGCGAGCTGGATGATGGTGGCCGGGGCGTGCGGATCGCGGGCTACCTGGGCGACGATGTTCCGGGCGGCGGGGCGCTGGCGTACCTCGGCCGGTGCGGTGCGGTCGGCAGCTATCAGGGCCCGGCCGGCGTTGGTCGGGTCGTCGGTCTGGAGGTAGGCGCGGGCAGCGTCGAGCAGGTGCGCGGCGCGGTGTTCGACCGGTAGCCACCGCCAGATGTCGCGTTTGGTGGTCTTCTCGTGCCAGGTGACCGCGTCGTGTGCGTTGCCCAGGTCGAGGGCGGCGGCGACCCGGGCCAGGTCGACCGCTGTAGGCCCGAACGCGTGTGGGGTCGGAGGGGCAAGGTATCTTCGGCCTGTTTCGCCGATCTTGCACTTGCGGCCCTGACAAAAGGGGTGAAGCGCCTATCTGAGGGGCCGAAAGTGCAAGATCGGCGCGCGGTGGGGGCGTGTCCGGCAAGCGCGGGTGGGTCAGCCGCGCGGCAGGACGTCGTCGACCACGCTGGGCAGGGCTGCCCAGTCCGCCGAGGCGACGCTCGCGTGCGCCCGCGCCAGTTGCGCCACCCGGGCCGTCGCCGCGTCGGGGTCGGTGTCGCCCACTGCCGGGGGGACGTTCTGTGCGCTGGTCATCACCAGCAGGTAGTGGCTGGTGTCGTACCAGGCGGTGTCGATGCCGCCGGTGACGTACGCCGACGCGTCGCCGTCGAAGACGACGAACCAGGGGCGCAGGGCGGTGTCGGCGTAGCGGGTGCGGGGATCGCCGGCCTGGGCGCGGTGCACGGCCGGGAACGCCTGCGCCGAGCCGAGGGTGCCGGCGGTGGCGAGCGTGGCGAGGTGCTGGGCGTACTCGATGTCGGTCCACAGCTTGTCGGTGGGGTTGCCCTCCTCGACGGTGCCGGGGATCAGGTGCACGACGACCCGGCCGGCGAGTTGCTGCCGGGTGGGCCAGTTGTCTGCGCGGGCGGCGGCGTCGAGGGTGGCGTGCCCGCCCAGGAGGTCGGCGGGGCGGAACACGGCCGACCCGAGCCGGGCGGCGAGCAGCGCGTCGAGCTGCGCCGGCCCCTGCCCGGTACGCCCGCTGAAGCCGGTCTTCAGCTCCAGTTTGAGGTGCAGCGGGCCGGCGTCGGGGTGAGCGGCCAGCCAGAGCCGGATGTCGTCGAGGCAGTGTTCGAGGTTCTTGTTGCGGGTGCCGGTGTAGAGCTGGGCGGCGCTGGTGGCAGCGACGCAGTTGTTGTTGTTGCCGAGCGGGTTGGAGTGGCTGACCCGCCACTGGTCGGCGACGATGTCGGGCCAGACGTCCAGCTCGATCATCCCCGGCCGGGCGTCGAGGGCCTGCGCCAGATAGTCGTACGTCCCCTTGTCGTACGCGTTGTGGGTGCCGACCGTGGTGGTCGCCGAGAGCCGGGCCCCTGGGTCGACGGCGGCCTCGGCGGGGCCGGCGGCGACCAGCGCCGCGACCACCGCGACGGACATGAGCGCGGACAGGGATCGGCGGGATCGGCGCATGCGTGCCTCCTCGGCGGGGCCGGCGACCGTCGCCGGGCATGCACAGATCCAAATGCATGAACGTGAATGGGGAAAGACCTCCGGCCGGCCGGCGCGGGTCCGCCGCGCGGTGGAACCTGCGGTGGATATGGTCGACCGGTGAACCGACTCGCGAGCGCCACCAGCCCGTACCTGCTCCAACACGCCGACAACCCGGTGGACTGGTGGCCGTGGTGCGACGCGGCGTTCGCCGAGGCGAAGCGGCGCGACGTGCCGGTGCTCGTCTCCGTCGGCTACGCGGCCTGCCACTGGTGCCACGTGATGGCGCACGAGTCGTTCGAGGACGAGGCCGTCGGCAAGCTGCTCAACGACGGCTTCGTGGCGATCAAGGTGGACCGCGAGGAGCGGCCCGACGTCGACGCCGTCTACATGACCGCCACGCAGGCGATGACCGGGCAGGGCGGCTGGCCGATGACGGTCTTCGCCACCCCGGACGGCACCCCGTTCTTCTGCGGCACCTACTTCCCGAAGCCCAACTTCGTCCGGCTGCTGGAGTCCGTCGGCACCGCCTGGCGGGAGCAGCGCGAGGCCGTGCTGCAACAGGGCGCCGCCGTGGTCGAGGCGATCGGCGGCGCGCAGGCCGTCGGCGGCCCGACCGCCCCGCTCACCGCCGAGCTGCTCGACGCCGCCGCCGCCCAGCTCGGCCGGGAGTACGACCGGGAAAACGGCGGCTTCGGCGGGGCCCCGAAGTTCCCGCCGCACCTGAACCTGCTCTTCCTGCTGCGCCACCACCAGCGCACGGGCTCCGCCGAGAGCCTGGAGATCGCCCGGCACACCGCCGAGGCGATGGCCCGGGGCGGGCTCCACGACCAGCTCGCCGGCGGCTTCGCCCGCTACTCGGTGGACGGGCACTGGACGGTGCCGCACTTCGAGAAGATGCTCTACGACAACGCGCTGCTGCTGCGCGTCTACACCCACCTGTGGCGGCTCACCGGCGACCCGCTGGCCCGGCGCGTCGCCCGCGACACCGCCCGGTTCCTCGCCGACGAGCTGCACAAGCCCGGCGAGGGCTTCGCCTCCGCCCTGGACGCCGACACCGAGGGCGTCGAGGGGCTGACCTACGCGTGGACCCCGGCCCAGCTCGTCGAGGTGCTGGGCGAAGACGACGGCCGCTGGGCCGCCGACCTGTTCGCGGTCACCGAATCGGGCAGCTTCGAGCACGGCACGAGCGTGCTGCGGCTGGCCCGGGACGTCGACGACGCCGACCCGGCGATCCGGGGCCGCTGGCGCGACGTCGTCGGGCGGCTCCTCGCGGCCCGGGACACCCGCCCCCAGCCGGCCCGCGACGACAAGGTGGTGGCCGCCTGGAACGGGCTGGCGATCACCGCGCTCGCCGAGTTCGTCCGCCTCGTCGAGGCAGTCGGTGTCGGCGGCGAGGAAGCCGACGCGAACCTGCTGGAGGGCGTCACGATCGTCGCCGACGGCGCGCTGCGGGAGGCCGCCGAACACCTGGCCCGCGTGCACCTCGTCGACGGCCGGCTGCGCCGGGTCTCCCGCGACGGCGTGGTCGGCGAGCCGGCCGGCGTGCTGGAGGACTACGGCTGCGTGGCCGAGGCGTTCTGCGCCATGCACCAGCTCACCGGCGAGGGGCGCTGGCTGGAGCTGGCCGGCGGCCTGCTGGACACCGCCCTGGCCCGGTTCGCCGCCCCCGGCGGCGGCTTCTACGACACCGCCGACGACGCCGAGCAGCTCGTCGCCCGGCCGGCCGACCCGACCGACAACGCCACCCCGTCCGGCCGGTCCGCGATCGCCGCCGCCCTGGTCACGTACGCGGCCCTGAGTGGGGAGACCCGCTACCGGGAGGCCGCCGAGGCCGCCCTCGCCACCGTCGCGCCGATCGTCGCCCGGCACGCCCGGTTCACCGGGTACGCGGCGGCGGCCGGCGAGGCGCTGCTGTCCGGCCCGTACGAGATCGCCGTGGTGACCGGCGATCCGGCCGGCGACCCGCTCGTCGCCGCCGCGTACCGGCACGCCCCGCCCGGCGCGGTGCTGGTCGCGGGCCGCCCCGACCAGCCGGGCGTGCCGCTGCTCGCCGACCGGCCGATGCACGAGGGGGTGCCCACCGCGTACGTCTGCCGGGGGTTCGTCTGCCAACGCCCGGTGACCACCGTCGACGACCTCCTCGCCCAGCTGTAAGGAAGGGTCCCCTGTTAACGCCTTCGGTACAGCGAGGTACCCCTTTCACCCTGCGGGCGGCGGTGCCGGTCACCGGGGCGGTGGATCGTGCCGCCCCCGGATCGGGCGCGGTCGGGCCGCCGCTAGGCTGGCCCGCGAGATGGATACCCGAACCGGTCTGCCTGTTGTCGGCATGGTGGGAGGCGGCCAGCTGGCCCGGATGACCCACCAGGCCGCGATCGCCCTCGGTCAGTCGCTACGTGTGCTCGCGCAGGCCCCGGACGACGGCGCGGCCCTGGTCGCCGCCGACGTCCAGTACGGTGACCACACCGACCTCGCCGCGCTGCGCACCTTCGCCAAGGGCTGCGACGTGGTCACCTTCGACCACGAGCACGTGCCGACGGAGCACATCCGCGTCCTCGCCGCCGAGGGGGTGAAGCTCTTCCCGCCGGCCGACGCCCTGCTGCACGCCCAGGACAAGCGGATCATGCGGGAGCGGCTCGGCGAGCTGGGCGCGCCCAACCCGGTGTGGCGGCCGGTCACCGCAGCCGCCGACCTGGTCGCCTTCGGCGACGCGCAGGGCTGGCCGGTGGTGCTGAAGGCGGCCCGGGGCGGCTACGACGGCCGGGGCGTCTGGCTCGTCGACGACGCCACGCAGGCCGCCGAGTTGGCGACCACGCTGCTCGCCGGCGGCACCCGCCTGATCGTCGAGGAGCGCGTCGCGCTGCGCCGGGAGCTGGCCGTGCAGGTGGCCCGCTCGCCGTTCGGGCAGGTCGCCGCGTACCCGGTGGTGGAGACCGTGCAGGTCGGCGGCATCTGCGTCGAGGTGCTCGCCCCCGCGCCGGGCCTGCCCGAGGCGCTGGCCGTGGCCGCCCAGCAGCTCGCCATCGACCTGGCCACCGCGCTCGGCGTGGTCGGCCTGCTCGCCGTGGAGCTGTTCGAGACCCCGACCGGGCTGGTGGTCAACGAGCTGGCCATGCGCCCGCACAACTCCGGGCACTGGACGATCGAGGGGTCCCGCACGTCGCAGTTCGAGCAGCACCTGCGGGCCGTGCTCGACTATCCGATGGGGGACACGTCGCTCACCGCCCCGGCTGTGGTGATGGCGAACGTGCTCGGCGGGGAGCCGGGCGGGATCTCCGTCGACGAGCGGCTGCACCACCTCTTCGCCGCCGAGCCGGGCGCGAAGGTCCACCTGTACGGCAAGCAGGTGCGCCCCGGCCGCAAGATCGGGCACGTCACGGTGCTCGGCGACGACCTGGCGGACGTACGGGCGCGGGCCGCCCGGGCCGCCCACTGGCTGACGGAAGGGACGCCGGCATGACCACCGTCGGGTTGATCATGGGCAGCGACTCGGACTGGCCGACCATGAAGGCCGCCGGGGAGGCCCTCGCGGAGTTCGGGGTCGGCTACGAGGTCGGCGTCGTCTCCGCCCACCGCACCCCCGGCAAGATGATCGAGTATGGTCGCACCGCCGCCGACCGGGGCCTCAAGGTGATCATCGCCGGGGCGGGCGGGGCGGCCCACCTGCCCGGCATGGTCGCCTCGGTCACCCCGCTGCCGGTGATCGGCGTGCCGGTGCCGCTCAAGCACCTCGACGGGATGGACTCGCTGCTGTCCATCGTGCAGATGCCGGCCGGCGTGCCGGTGGCCACCGTGTCGATCGGCAACGCCCGCAACGCCGGGCTGCTCGCCGTCCGCATCCTCGCGGCCACCGACGAGGAACTGCGGGCGCGCATGGTGGCCTACCAGGCGAGCCTGGAGCAACTGGTCGCCGACAAGGAAGCCGCCCTGCGAGCATCCCTGACCTGACCGTCACTGCATGCCGCGCAGGGCCGTCTGGAGGCGGTCCTGCGCGCGGCGGCGACGCTCGTTGCTCGCGCCGAGGATCAGCAGCACCAGACCCACCGGGATCAGCACCAGCCAGGGGCCGAGGCTGAACAGCGCGTGCACCGCCGCGATCGCGGTGACCGTCGCGCCGACGATCACCGGGGCCTGCTGCTGGCTGGTGGTGCCGAAGATCAGCACCGCCACCGCGCCGAGCAGCAGCAGCACCTGCCGCAGCATGCTGGAGTCGGTGGCCAGCACGATCGCCAGGGTCGGCACGAACGCGGCCACCATCGCCGGCCCGTACGCCACCCAGCTCGACAGCTCCGGCCGGTGCCGCAGCTCCAGCACCCCGACCAGCAGGGCCAGCGCCGCGAACGGCAGAGTGTAGGCCTCCGGCAGCGCCACGTCGGCGACCCGCATCAGGATCCACCAGGCGACGATCTCGCAGAACACCACCGCCCAGAACAGGATCCGCCGCTCCACCGGCCGGCGGCCGGGCCGGGCCGCCGCCACCCCGAGCACGGCGCCCCAGGCGGCCAACAGCGCGGCGATGTGCCGGGGCGAGTCGAAGGCCAGCGCCAGGGCGATCAGCGCAGCGGCGAACCCGCTCCACTCCACCGTGGCCGCCTCGCTCCGGGCCTCCGGCCGGCGCAGCCGGGGCAGGGTCGCGGCGAACACCTGCAGGGCCGCCCCGACGGCCAGCACCCCGAACGCGGACCAGACCGCGGCCAGGCCCGCCACCAGGCCGACGACCAGCACGAACAGTTGCGCCGTCAGCGAGGCGAACAACCAGCCGAGGATGCGGGCCCGCTGGGTGGTGCCGTGCAGGGCGGCGACGACGCCCACACCGACCGCCCCGCCCAGCGTGAACAGGGTCAGCTCCCGGGTGGCCAGGCTCCCCAGCAGCCCGGCGCCGCCCCCGGCCAGGCCGATCACGAAGACCAACACCCGTGCGGTACGCAGCGACCGGGCCCGCTCCGCGAGCGGCGGGGGCGGGCTGAGCGCCAGCCCCAGCATGGAGATCGTGAACACCGACAACGCGGCCAGCACGCTCACCGGCCAGCCGTGCCCCAGGGCGGTGGGCGTGATCAGCAGGGTCACCGCCGCGCCGGGCAGCACCACCGGCACCGCCCTCGACCGTCGCCCGCCGCTGAGCCCGACGGCGGCCAGCGCCGCGGTCAGCGTGAGCAGCAGGGCGGTCAGCACGTGCGTCGGGTCGACCGCCCCGGCGGGCGGGACGAGCAGCTCGGGCGGCGGCCCCTGCCACACCCGACCCAGCGCCCGGTACGGCTCGACCAGCGCCACCTCCAGCGCGGGCGCGAGCGAGAACACGGCCAGCGCGACGGGCAGCGCCGCGGCGGCCAGCGCCCCGGCCGCCGGGCTGACCCGCCAGCGCACCGCCGTCCCGTCGTCGTCGTCGGGGGCCCGGCGCAGCGCGCCGTCGAGCAGCACCGTCCAGCGCCGGACCGGCTGCGCCGAGCCGGCCGGCGGCACGGTCGAGGCGCGGACCAGCTCGGCGAGCACCCCGAGCAGCGCGGCGGCTGCCGCGTACACACCGGAGGGCAGGCCGGCCACGATGGCGGCGACGGCGCTGACGGTCGCGCCGCCGACGACGGCCGCGCTGGCGTACGGAAGGTACTGCGGGACCTGCCGGCGGACCGCGGCGACCGCGGCCAGGCCCAGGCTCGACGCGGCCAACGCGGCCGTCAGCACCACCTCGGGCGACCGGCCGAAATCGGCGGCCAGGGCAGCCACCGCGCCGGGGAGCGCGAGCAGCGCGGCCCCGGTCGCTATCCCGCCGACCTGCACCAGGTGCGGCGGCATCCCGTCGGCGGCGACGTCGTCCACCAGCGGGGCGGCGAACACCCGGGACAGGGCCGCCACGACCACGCCGATGAGCGCGATGCCGCCCAGCGCCAGCGCGGTCGTCCACGGCCGGACCAGCCCGGCGCCGGCCGCGTGCAGGGCGACCGCTCCGGCCACGGTGGCCCGGGACAGCCCGGCGCGCGGGTCGAGCGCCGCGGCGGCGGCCGTGCCGAAGGCCGTGGCGACCGCCAGGCCGACCGGCACCGGGGACCACCAGGGCAGGTCGAAGGCAGCCGGGAGGCCGATGGCGGCGAGCACGGCGGCCGCGCCCGAGACGTCGTGTTTCCAGGGATGCGGCAGCAGCACCCCGGCGGCGACGCCGAGCAGGGCCAGGGCGACCGGCGCCTGCCAGGTGGACCCGCCGGTCGGCGCGGCCGGCCAGCCGGCCAGGTCGCCCGCCCAGATCGGTCCGGGGGTGGCCAGGACGCCCCAGCCGCCACGCAGTGCGCTCCAGCCCGCGATCAGCCCGATCAGGGCGCCGCCGACGGCGAGGCCGAGGATCGGCCCGCGCCGCCACTGTTCGGGCATCGCCCGTGCCACCGCCGCGACGACCGCCACCAGCGCGGCGGCCACCACGAGCTGCCCGCCCGGGGTGAGCACCGCCGCGACCCGGACCAGGGTCGCGACCAGCGCCGCGGTGACCGCCGCCGTGGCCAGGTCGGAGCCGTCGAGCGTCAGGTCCGCGCGCCGCCCCGCGTCGATCGACGTGGCGAGGAAGACCAACAGGCCGGCCACGAACAGCAGCGCGCCCACCCAGGCGTCGGCGGCGGTGGCCCCCGGCGCGGTGAACGCGGCGGCTGTCACCACCAGCGCCCCGAGCCCGGTGCCCAGCGCCAGCGGCGTGGGGATGCGCCGCTCGGAGACCTGCACGAGGGCGGCGTGGCCGAGGGTGACGCAGACCGCGAGGAAGCTCGCCGCCAGCACCGGCACGGTGGCCACGCGCAGGCTCGCCGGGGTCGGCGTCGGGTCGGTCGGTACGGTCGCGGCGACGAACGCGGCGACCGCCCCCGGCAGCGCGAACGCCGCCCCACCGGCGGCCCAGTTGGCGACGACGTCCGCGGCGGCGGGAATCATCCGGATCCGGGGCACCACCGCGACCAGCGCGCCGGCCAGGAAGAGGGCGAGCAGCACGGCGGCGGTCAGCGCGGGCCGGGCCAGTCCGGCGCCCGCACCGAGCAGGCCGACCACGGCGGCGGCGGCCGCGTGCACGGTGGCGGCCCGGGTCGTCGTGGCGGTGAGCCCGACCACGCCGATGCCGACCGCCGTGAGCACCATCGGCCACGGCGCCGCCGCCCAGCCCAGGCCGAACGACGCGGGGACGGCGAGCGCGGTCAGCGCCGCCCCGGCCACCGCGAACTCGCGGCGGATCTGCGGGGGCAGCGCCAGCACGGCGGCGACGGTGAGCAGGAAGGCGCTGGCGGCGAGCTGCCAGGCCGCCGGGCCGACGGAGGCGGCGAGCGCGGCGGCGTACCGGTCGAGGTCGGCGGCCCAGGCCGGAGTGGCCGCCCGGGCCGGGGCCAGCCCGGCACGCAGCGCGCCGACGGCCACCACCAGGCCGCTGACCGTGAGCGCCGCCGCCGAGGCGAGCTGCGGGCCGCGCCGCGCGGCCTCCGGCAGGGCCCGCACCGCCAGCCCGGTGAGGGTGATGACGGCGGCGACGAGCAGCAGGGCCCGGCCGGGGAAGGCCACCGAGGCGACCCGGCCCAGCGCCCCGATCACCGCGAGGGTGAGCACCCCGGCGGCCACGTCCGGCAGTGGCGGCCGGCGCAGCACCAGCGCGCCGCCCAACCCCACCAGGGCGGCCAGCAGCAGCACCGCGCCCGCCCCGGCCGCCGTCGGCACCGTGGCGGCGCGCAGCAGCGCGGTCACCGCGTACGCCAACGCCAGCGCCACCGCCACGCCGTGCAGCAGCCAGGTCAGCTCGCGCAGGGCCGGCACCGGGCGGTTCGGCGGCACGCCGCCGGAGGCGTCGAGCACCTCGCCGGCCTCCTCCGGGTCGCCCTCCGGCCGGCCCTCCGCGCTGCCGCGACCGCCTGCGCTCCCCAGACCGCCCCGGGCGGGCTGGTCCTCCCCGGCGTCCCCGGTGGGCCGGTCGTCCCTGGCGGGCCGGCCGTCGGCGGGCCGCCGGGGCGGCGGGGCGGGCGGGCCGAGCCGGCCGCCCGGCAGGTCCTGCCGCACCGGCCGTTCCACCGTCACCGGGGAACGGGCCAGCCAGAGGTCGACCACGGCGACCACGGTCAGCACCAGGGCCCAGCCGGCCGGCCCGGACACCCGGTCGTACGCCAGTAGCGGTAGCACCGGCTGCGCGGCCAGCACGGTGGCGAAGCGGGGCGCACGCAGCCCCGTGAAGAGGGCGTAGCCGAACCCGACGGCGGCGGTGACCAGGAAGATCACCCCGGCGAAGACGGCCCCGGACGCGCCTCCGCCGCCGATGAGGTCCACCGCCCACAGCGCGTACCCGGCCAGGGGCACCAGCAGCAGGCCGACGGCGGAGATCGTCTCGGCGGTCGAGGTGAGCCCGCGCCGGGCCAGCACCGGCGGGGCGAGCAGGAGCAGCACCGTGGCGACGAGCAGGACGCCCAGCCGGGACAGGGCGTCCATCGAGCTGGTGGCCACCAGGGCGAAGACCACCGCGGCCACGGCGAGCAGCAGCGCGCCCAGCCCGAGGGGGATGTTCTGCACCTCCCGGGACGACGCCTCCGGCGGGTGCTCGGGGTCGTCGGCGTCCAGCCAGCGGGCCGCCGACTGCGGCGGGGGCGGATCCTGCGGCGGGGGCGGGGCGGCGCCCTGGCGGGGCACCCGGGGCGGCGCGCCGGTGGTCGCGGTCGGCGGGCGGCGGCCGGGGCGGCGGCGCAGCACCCGCCGGGGGCGGGCGGCCTGCTTGAGGCGTTCCTCGCCGGCGTGCGTCAGGATGTCCCGCTGGAAGAGCGCGGACTGCATCTTCGCGGCGATCTGCCGCTGCTCGGCGGCGATGGCGGCCTCGCGGGCCTTCATCTCCGCGATCGAGCGCTCGACCTCCGCGAGGTGCCCGGCCCACTGGGGCTGGTGCGCGCCGCAGTGCGGGCACTGGGCGGCCGGCTTGATCTCCCGACTGCACGAGGAGCACTGAAAGGTCTGCACGACACCCCTCCACCCGGCCGGCCCGCACTGTGGACTACCACTGTCGCAGCATGCCCTGAGCCGGCGCGGATTTCGACACCTGTCGGCGGTTCGGCGGTGACGAAAGGCGCACGGCCGGCCACGGACGAGGTCCGCGGCCGGCCGTCACCGGTGTCGGGTCGGAGTCAGGGGCGGCCCATGCCCCGGTACTCCCAGCCGGCCTGGGTCCACAGTGTCGCGTCGAGGCAGTTACGGCCGTCGACCACGCGGCGGCCGGCGACCAGCTCGCCGAGGGCCACCGGGTCGGCGTTGCGGAAGTCGGCCCACTCGGTGAGCACGCAGACCAGGTCCGCCCCGGTCACCGCGTCGGCCATCGTGGACTCGTACGTCAGCTCGGGGGCCACCCGGCGGGCGTTCTCGGCGCCCTGTGGGTCGAACACGTGCACGTCCGCCCCGGCCTTGCCGAGCAGCCCGGCGACGGCGAGCGCCGGGGCGTCGCGTACGTCGTCGGTGTTGGGTTTGAACGTGGCCCCGAGCACGGCGATCCGGGTGCCGGACAGGTCCGGGCCGGCGGGGCCGGCACGACGGCCGAGCAGTTCGGCGGCGAGCGCGATCACCCGGGTCCGGCGGCGCAGGTTGATCAGGTCGACCTCGTGCAGGAAGCGCAGCGCCTCGCCGGCCCCCAGCTCCTGGGCGCGGGCCTGGAAGGCGCGGATGTCCTTGGGCAGGCAGGCGCCGCCGAACCCGAGGCCGGCCTGGAGGAACCGGTTGCCGATGCGGGGGTCGTACCCGATGGCCTTGGCCAGCTGGGTGACGTCGCCGCCGGCGACCTCGCACACCTCGGCCATCGCGTTGATGAACGAGATCTTGGTGGCCAGGAAGGCGTTCGCGGCGACCTTGACCAGCTCGGCGGTGGCGAAGTCGGTGACCACCAGCGGGACCTCCCGGTCCTCGGTGGCGGCCAGGTCGAAGACCCCCTTGTGGGCGGCGTAGAGCATGCCGTTGGCCCAGTCGCTCTTGACGCCGACCACGATCCGGTTGGGGCGCAGCACGTCGTCGACGGCGAAGCCCTCCTGGAGGAACTCCGGGCTCCACGCCACCTCGACGCCCAGGTCGGCCGGGGTGTGCTTGCCGACGAGCTGCTCCACCCACTCGGCGGTGCCCACCGGGACCGTGGACTTGCCGACGATCAGCGCCTTGCGCGTCAGGTGCTGGGCGAGGCTGGTGACGGACGCCTCGACGTACGACAGGTCGGCGCCCATCCCGTCGGCCCGCTGCGGGGTGCCCACGCAGATGAAGTGCACGTCGCCGAAGCCGGCGGTCTCGGCGATGTCGGTGCTGAACCGCAGCCGGCCGGCGGCCAGGTTGCGCCGCAGCAGCTCGTCGAGGCCGGGCTCGTGGATCGGCACCTCGCCCGCGTTCAGCTTGGCGATCTTGTCGGCGTCGACGTCGAAGCCGAGCACGTCGTAGCCCAGCTCGGCGTAGCAGATGGCGTACGTCGCACCGAGGTACCCGGTGCCGAGGAAGGTGACCCGGGGGCGGGCCGCGCCCGAGGGCGGCGTCACCGCTGCGATGGCCGGCATCGGTTGGGTGTTCGGGTACGGGATCGTCACGCCTGTCTTCTCCGCTCGCGCTGGCGGCGCTTCCTCGCGTCGCATTCGGCTGCGGCGCCTGGCCGGCACCGAAGGGGAATTGTGTCGTTTTCTGCTCGCCGTGCCGCGTCGACCTCCGCGCGCCGTGTCGCGTCGACGCCTCGGTCAGGCCCGAGCCTACGCGGCGGTAAGGATCAACCGAGCGCTGGTCGCTATCCTTCAGTCTGCGCGGTCGGCGGTTCCGAGACGCTACAGACTGGGCATGATAGCCGTGAAGGGGAGGGGCCGACATGGCCGCAGAGCAGTCGTTCGACGTCTACCGGTTGCCCGAGGAGCACGAGGCGGTCCGGGAGGCGGTGCGTGAGGTCTGTGCGGCCAAGGTGGCGCCGCACGCCGCCGAGGCGGACGAGGCGGGTGAGTTCCCGAAGGCGTCCTACGACGCGCTGCGCTCCGCCGACTTCCACGCCCCGCACATCCCCGTCGAGTACGGCGGCGCCGGGGCGGACGCCCTGGCCACGGCCATCGTGATCGAGGAGGTCGCCCGGGCCTGCGCCTCGTCCTCGTTGATCCCGGCGGTGAACAAGCTGGGCACGATGCCGTTGATCCTGGCCGGCTCCGAGGAGCTCAAGCGCGCCTACCTGACCCCGGTGGCCGCCGGGGAGGCGATGTTCTCCTACTGCCTGTCCGAGCCGGAGGCCGGCAGCGACGCGGCGTCGATGACCACCAGGGCGGTCCGCGACGGCGACCACTGGGTGCTCAACGGCGTGAAGCGGTGGATCACCAACGCCGGGGTCTCGGAGTTCTACACCGTCTTCGCCGTGACGGATCCCACAGCCCGTTCGCGGGGCATCTCGGCGTTCGTGGTCGAGAAGTCCGACCCGGGCGTCAGCTTCGGCGCCCCCGAGAAGAAGCTCGGCATCAAGGGCTCGCCGACCCGCGAGGTCTACCTCGACGACGTCCGCATCCCCGCCGACCGCATGATCGGCGCGGAGGGCACCGGCTTCGCCACCGCGATGAAGACCCTCGACCACACCCGGGTCACCATCGCCGCGCAGGCCGTCGGCATCGCCCAGGGCGCGCTCGACTACGCCAAGGGGTACGTGCAGGAGCGCAAGCAGTTCGGCAAGGCGGTCGCCGAGTTCCAGGGCATCCAGTTCATGCTCGCCGACATGGGCATGAAGCTGGAGGCGGCCCGCCAGTTGACGTACGCCGCCGCCGGAAAATCCGAGCGGGGCGACGCCGACCTGACGTACTTCGGCGCGGCGGCCAAGTGCTTCGCCTCCGACGCGGCGATGGAGATCACCACCGACGCCGTGCAGCTGCTGGGCGGATACGGCTACACCCGCGACTACCCGGTCGAGCGGATGATGCGGGACGCCAAGATCACCCAGATCTACGAGGGCACCAACCAGGTCCAGCGCATCGTGATGGCCCGCCAGTTGCTGCGCGGCTGACCCGTCGGCCCCGTCTTCGGGTCGGGTCCGGCCGGCGGGCGAGGGGCGCGGGGTGCCGGGCACGGGGGCCCGGGGTGCGGCGTGCGGGGTGCCGGGCACGGGGCCCAGGGTGCGCGGCGTGCCGGGCACGGGGTTGCGGTGTCCGGGGGGAAGCCCTCACCGCGCCCCCGTGCCCGACGGCGGTCTCGACGTCAGCGCAGCTCGGTGGTGGTGTCCTCGGGCCGGCGCGGCGGGGCCGACCAGGGGGACTCCCCGCCCGTGCGGCGGGGCAGCGGCTCCGGCGGCTGCTGGTCCGGGTAGCCCAGAGTGAGCGGGGCGGTGTCCCGCTCCGCGGCGCTGCCCGCCGACGGCCAGTCGGTGAGCGTGAAGGTGTTGCCGTCCTCCGGCTGCTGCGCCGGTGCCGACGCGGGCCCGGTCGCCGGCCGGGGCCAGCGCCGCCACCGTTGCCCGCTGAACGTGGCCATCAGCAGCAGCGCGCCGACCAGGAAGAGCGTGCCGTTCTGCACGGGCAGGAACAGCGGCAGCGGGTCGCCCAGCGCCTTCCAGCCCTCCGGGACGCGGTCGCGCACCTCGAACGGCGCGACGAACACCCCGACGTACGGGGCGATCAGCAGCAGCCCGGCGACCAGCGGGCCGAGCGGGGAGACGCGCAGGGTGCCGAGCAGGCCGAGCAGGACGCCGGCGACGGCCAGGTAGACGCCCGGCTCGATCAGGTTGGCCGTGTTGAACGTGCCGATCTCCACCCACCGGGTGATCGTGCGGGTCGACCCGTCCTGCCCGAGCGCGAGCAGCACCCAGGTGACGGGTGCTACCACCAGCCCGGCGAGGAAGCTCCAGAGATGTCGCATTGGCGCACCGTACCGTTTCCGGCATGACAGATCACCCCTCCACCTCGCCGCAGGGCAAGCCCACGTCGTACTCCCGCGTCACGCTCAGTCGGATCATGACCGCGGTCGATGTCAATCTGTACGGGACCGTGCACGGAGGGGTGTTGATGAAGTTCGTCGACGACGTGGCGGGCGCGGCGGCGGCCCGGCACAGCGGCGGCACGGCGGTGACGGCAGCGATCGACGAGATCGTGTTCTCCGAGGCGGTCCGGGTGGGCGACCTGGTGCACGCGCACGCCCAGGTGAACTGGACCGGGCAGACCTCGATGGAGGTGGGCGTCCGGGTGGTCGCCGAGCGCTGGGACTCGGCCGAGGACGAGCCGGTCGCGGTCGCGACGGCGTACCTGGTCTTCGTGGGGGTGGACGTGGGCGGCGCGCCCCGCCCGGTCCGCCCGGTGCTGCCGGAGACCCCGGAGGACGAGCGCCGCTACCGGGAGGCGGAGATCCGCCGCGCCCACCGCCTGGCTCGCCGCCGCGCCATCCAGGCCCACCGCGAGGGCTGACCGCCTGCCCCGCCCCCGCCCCGCCCCCGCCCCGCCTCCGCCCCGCCTGGCAGCCGGTGTGAGAAGGGTGCCCTTCTCTACCGTAGGCGTTAACAAGGGGCCCCTCCTTGCGCCGCCGCCCCACACAGCGCGGCCGTGGGGGGTGTGGGCCGGGCCCGCCCCGGCGGTGGGGGACCGGGGCGGACAATGGCGGTGCGACATAGGGCAAGATGGCATCACGGCCCATGTCACAGGGCGGTGCGGGGCCTGGAGAAGGGTGGAGCTGTGGGTGACGTGCTGTGGACACCGCCGGCGGACGTGCGCGAGCGGTCCCGGATCGGTGCCTACCTGCGCTGGCTGGCGGAGCACCGGGGGCTGGAGTTCGCCGACTACGCCGCGCTGTGGGAGTGGTCGGTCACCGACCTCGACGGGTTCTGGCGGTCCGTCTGGGACCACTTCGGGGTCGTCGCGCACACCGAGCCGACGGCCACGCTGGCCGACCCGGCGATGCCGGGCGCCCGCTGGTTCCCCGGGGCCACCCTCAACTACGCCGAGAACGTGCTGCGCATGCCGGGGCTGGGCGACGACGACCCGGTGGTGATCGCGCACGGGCAGACCCGCGCGCCGCAGACCCTGACGGCCGCCGAGCTGCGCGAGCAGGTCCGCCGGGTGGCGGCCGGGCTGCGCCGCCTCGGCGTCGGCCCCGGCGACCGGGTCGCCGCGTACGCGCCGAACATCCCCGAGACGTACGTGCTGCTGCTGGCCACCGCCAGCCTCGGCGCGATCTTCTCCTCCTGCGCGCCGGAGTTCGGCACCCGCAGCGTCACCGACCGGTGGCGGCAGATCGAGCCGAAGGTCCTCGTCGCCGTCGACGGCTACCGGTACGGCGACAAGCCCGTCGACCGGCGCGGCGAGGTGGCCGCCATCCGGGCCGCCCTGCCGTCGCTTCAGCACACCGTCGCCGTCGCGTACCTCGACCCGGCCGGGCCCCCGGAGGACGGGGCGATCTCCTGGGACGAGCTGGCCGCGCCGACCGACGAGCCGCTGACCTTCGCCGGCGTGCCGTTCGACCACCCGCTGTACGTGCTCTACTCCTCCGGCACCACCGGGCTGCCCAAGCCGATCGTGCACGGCCACGGGGGCATCCTGCTGGAGCACCTGAAGATGCTCGCCCTGCACCACGACCTGGGCCCGGGCGACCGGTTCTTCTGGTTCACCACCACCGGCTGGATGATGTGGAACTTCCTGGTCTCCGGGCCGGCCGTCGGCGCGGCGATCGTGCTGTTCGACGGCAACCCGGGCCACCCCGACCTGGGCGGGCTGTGGCGGCTGGCCGCCGGGACCGGCACCACCTACTTCGGCACCTCCGCGCCGTTCCTGCTGGCCTGCCGCAAGGCCGGCCTGGTGCCGAGTCAGATCGCCGACCTGTCCGCGCTGCGCGGGGTCGGCTCGACCGGCGCGCCGCTGCCCGCCGAGGGCTTCACCTGGGTGTACGAGACGGTCGGCCGCGACCTCCAGCTCCAGTCGCTCTCCGGCGGCACGGACGTGTGCACCGGCTTCGTCGGCGGCGTGCCGCTGCTGCCGGTGCACGCCGGGGAGATCACCTGCCGGGCGCTCGGCGCGCGGGTGGAGGCGCGGTCGGCCGACGGCAGCCCGGTCCTCGGCGAGCTGGGCGAGCTGGTGATCACCGCCCCGATGCCGAGCATGCCGGTCGGGTTCTGGAACGACCCGGACGGCGCCCGCTACCGGGAGGCGTACTTCGAGCTCTACCCGGGCGTGTGGCGGCACGGCGACTGGATCACGATCAACGAGCGGGGCGGCTGCGTGATCACCGGCCGCTCCGACGCGACCCTCAACCGGGGCGGCGTACGGCTGGGCACCGCCGAGTTCTACTCCGTCGTCGAGGGGCTCGACGAGGTCGTCGACTCGGTGGTGGTGCACCTGGAGGACGACGAGGGCGGCGCGGGGGAGCTGCTGCTGTTCGTGGTGCTCGCCGAGGGCCTGGAGCTGGACGACGACCTGCGCCGCAAGGTCTGCCGCGAGCTGCGCACCGCCCTGTCGCCCCGGCACGTCCCCGACGAGATCCACCAGGTCCGGGCCGTCCCGCGCACCCTGAGCGCGAAGAAGCTGGAGGTGCCGGTGAAGAAGATCCTCACCGGCACGCCGGTGGACGACGCGGCGGCCAAGGGGGCCCTGGCCAACCCGGACTCCCTGACGGCCTTCGCCGCCTTCGCGCAGCGCCGGCCCGCCCCGGGGGCCCCGGCCCGCCCCTGACTGCCTGGCCCGCTCCTGATTCCGCTCAGGCCAGGGTGCGGGTGACCCGCTCCGTCTCGGCGCGGGCGGGCAGCCGGGCCGGGTCCGGGTTGGCGCACAGCACCGTCGACGCGCCGGCCACCAGCGGGGCGAGCAGCCAGTCGACCGGGTCCGGGTGGGCGGTCACGTCCAGCAGGACCCGGTCGCCCCGGGCGAGCCCCAGCTCCGTCGCCCGGGCCGCCGCGCGGGCCAGCAGCTCCGCGTCGGCCGGCCCCCCGGCGGCGTACGGGGTGAAGTGGTCGCCGTGCGCGCGCACGGCCAGCACGTAGTCGGCGAAGCCGGCGGGCACCTCGCGCAGCGGCAGGGCGAACGGGGTGAGCGCGAGCGCGTACCGCTCGCCGGCCGGCCAGGCGTCGGCCTCGCCGGCCCGGTCGGCGGCGGCGAAGAGCACCTCCACCGGGCCCGGCGTGTCGGCCACCGCCAGTCCGGCCGACCAGCAACCGAGCAGCACGGCGGCGGTCTGCCAGTGCGGCGGGAGCAGCACCCCGGCCGACTCGCCCGGGCCGGCGGCCACCTCGTCGGTCAGCAGGTTGGCCGTCTTGGCCACCCAGTTCGCCAGCGTCGCGCCGGACAGCTCGGTGCGCTCGCCGGTGGCGTCGTCATACCAGGTCAGCAGGGGTTTTGCGGGGTCGGGTGCGATCGCGGCGGCGAACACCCGGGCAATGTTGTCGGCCATTGGCGCGAACGATACGCGGCCGGAGTCCGTATCCGATGACAGTGACAAGTCGGCGAACGGTCGGGTCGCAGTCAGCGACCGGGCCGGGCTCCGGCGTAGGCTTGCCCGGAGTGTTGTTCCCCACAGATTCGCCACCCCAAGGAGTCGCCCCGTGACCGCCGGTCGCCCGCCCCGCGTACTCATCGACGCCACGAGTGTCCCCGCCGACCGTGGCGGCGTCGGTCGATACGTCGACGGCCTGCTCGGCGCCCTCGGGAAGGTGTGCGGCCAGGGGGTCGACCTGGCCGTGGTGGGCCTGCGCACCGACCTGGAGCGCTACTCCCGGATGCTGCCCGGCGCGGAGATCGTCGCCGCACCCGCCGCCGTGGCCCACCGCCCGGCCCGGCTCGCCTGGGAGCAGACCGGCCTGCCGCTGCTGGCCCAGCAGGTCGGCGCGCAGGTGCTGCACTCGCCCTTCTACACCTGCCCGTTGCGGGCGGGTTGTCCGGTCACGGTGACCGTGCACGACGCGACCTTCTTCACCGAGCCGGAGCACTACGACAAGTCCCGCCGTACGTTCTTCCGCAGCGCGATCAAGACGTCGCTGCGCCGGGCCGCCCGGGTGATCGTGCCCAGCAAGGCCACCCGCGACGAGCTGATCCGGCTGCTCGACGCCGACCCGACCCGCATCGACGTCGCCTACCACGGGGTCGACCACGCCGCCTTCCACGCGCCCGGCGACGAGGAGAAGGCCCGGGTCCGGGCCCGGCTGGGGCTCGGCGACAGCAGCTACGTCGCCTTCCTCGGCGCGAAGGAGCCACGCAAGAACGTCCCGAACCTGATCCGGGGCTGGGTCCGGGCGGTCGCCGACCGGGCGGACCCGCCCGCGCTGGTGATCGCCGGTGGTCAGGGGCACGACGACGACATCGACCGGGCCGTCGCCGAGGTGCCGTCGCACCTGCGCCTGCTGCGCCCGGGTTACCTGCGCTACGCCGACCTGCCCGGCTTCCTCGGCGGTGCGCTGGTCGCCGCCTACCCGTCGTACGGCGAGGGGTTCGGCCTGCCGATCCTGGAGGCGATGGCCTGCGCAGCCCCGGTGCTGACCACGCCGCGACTGTCGCTGCCGGAGGTCGGCGGCGACGCCGTGGCGTACACGAGCGAGGCACCGGAGCAGATCGCCGCCGACCTGGCCGCCCTGCTCGACGACGAACAGCGCCGGCTGTCGCTGGCCAAGGCCGGGTTCGACCGGGCGAAGGAGTTCACCTGGGAGTCGAGCGCCGAGGTGCACATCGCGGCGTGGGCCCGGGCGCGCGCCTGACGCCGCGCGGCGTGACGATGCGCCCGTACCGTGCTGGTTCGGGCATGATGTGCTGATGCTCTACGCCGTCATCCCGGCGGGCGGCAGCGGCACAAGGTTGTGGCCGTTGTCCCGTGCGGGCCATCCCAAGTTCCTCCACCCGCTCACCGGCACCCCCGCGTCCCTGCTCCAGGCCACGGTGGACCGGCTGGCGCCGCTGACCACGCCGGAGCGCACCCTGGTGGTCACCGGAGCCGCGCACGTCGCGGCGGTGGCGCGGCAACTGGCCGGCCTGCCCGAGGAGAACATCCTCGTCGAGCCTTCGCCCCGGGACTCCTGCGCGGCCATCGCCCTCGCCGCGGCGGTGATCGCGCAGCGCGAGTCGGGCGCGGTGATGGGCTCGTTCGCCGCCGACCACCTGATCCGCGATGCCGACGTCTGGCGGGCCACGGTCGCCGAGGCGGTGGCCGGCGCGGAGCGGGGGCTGCTGATGACGGTGGGCATCACCCCGACGCGCGCCGAGACCGGGTACGGCTACCTGCACACCGGCGACCCGACCTCCGACGGTCCACTGCGGCCGGTGCTGGAGTTCAAGGAGAAGCCGGCCGCCGAGGTCGCCGAGGCGTACCTGCGCTCGGGGCACCATCTCTGGAACGCCAGCATGTTCGTCTGGCGGGTCGACGTGTTCCTGGCGGAGCTGGCCCGCCAGCAGCCGGCGCTGCACGCCGGGATCACCGCGATCGCCGCCGCCTGGGACACCCCGGAGCAGGACGACGTCCTCGGCACGGTCTGGCCGACCCTGCCCAAGATCTCTGTCGACTACGCGGTGATGGAGGGCGCGGCGACCGCCGGGCGGGTGGCCACCGTCCCCGGCGACTTCGGCTGGAACGACGTCGGCGACTTCCACACCCTGGGCGACGTCCTGCCCGCCGACGCGGCCGGCAACGTGGTCCTCGGCACCGACGCCAAGCCGGGCGTGCTGCTGCGCGACGCGAGCGGGCTGGTCGTGGTGCCGCAGTCCGGCCGGCTGGTGGCCGCCCTCGGCGTACACGACCTGATCGTGGTCGACACCCCCGACGCCGTGCTGGTCTGCCCCCGCGACCGCGCCCAGGACGTGAAGGCCCTGGTCGACGAGCTGAAGGCGCGGGGCGAGGAGAACCTGATCTGACAACGGTGGGCGGCGGGTAGCGCCGCCCACCATGGCGGCCGGGTCAGCCGGGGCGGCGGCGCAGGGCGGCCAGGGCCGGGGCGACGAGCTGGGCGGTGCCGCCGGCCAGCGGCTCCGGCAGCCGGTCGGGCGGGAACCAGCCGAGCGCCTCGGACTCGTCGCTGACCCGCTCCGTCGCGCCGGCCGGCGCGAACACTGCGAACCGGACGTCGTAGTGCAGCGACCCGCCCTGGCAGGCGACCGGGTGGACGTCCACGTCGATCGGGACCGGGTCGACGACCAGGCCGTCGATGCCCGACTCCTCGCCCGCCTCGCGCAGGGCCGCGCCGGCCAGGGTCCGGTCGCCGGGCTCGCAGTGCCCGCCGAGCTGCACCCACTTGCGGAACTTGCCGTGCAGGCAGAGCAGGACCCGCCCGCCGGTCGCGTCGAGGACCAGCGCGCTGGCGGTGACGTGACCCGCCCGGTGCTCCCGGGCCAGGGCCACCGGCCCGGCGGAGAGCAACTCCAGGGTGCGGTCGCGGGCCCGGCCGGCCGCCGCACCGGTCGGCGTCCATTGTTCGAGTACGGCGGTCGCGTCGCCGTGCAGCGCCGCGTAGCCGGGGACATGAGTGTTGAGCAGGGGCCCCTGCTCAACAGAATGCGTTGACAGGGGGCCCTTCCTTGTATCTGGCACGGGTGCCACCCTATGCGGGTGACCTTGCGACTTGTCGAGTTCGTCGTCGCCGGCAACGAGGCCAGCGACCTGCTGCCGGTGCGCTCGCCGGCCCTGCTCGCCGCCCACCGCGCCCGACGCGGCTTCTGGACCGTCCTCGACGAGGGCCCGGTCGAGCAGTGCCTAGCCCTGCTGCTCGAACACGACGACGGCGAGTGGTCCGCCCACCACGTCGACGCCGACGCGGGCGCCGAGAACGGCCGCACCGAGGACGGCGAGGCGCTGGCCCACCACGACGGCTGGGTGTACGTCTTCGGCTCCCACTTCGGCTCGAAGGCCGGCCCGCTGCGCCCCCGCCGCGCGTTCGTGGCCCGGTTCCGCGAGGACGACGCCATCGGCGGCCGGCTGCCGGTGCGGGTGGTGCGCAACCGGTTCCGGCTGCACCGGGCGGTCAACGACGCGCTGGCCGGTGCCGAGCTGGCCACGCTGCCGCCGGGACGGCGGGTGCGGGAGCGGTTCATCGTCGAGACGGTGGCCCGGGGCGCCGCCCGGGCGAAGGGCTGGGTGGGCCGGCTCGCCGAGGGCGACCTGCCGCTCAACGTCGAGGCGGCGGCGTTCACCCCGCACGGGACGGTGCTGCTCGGCCTGCGCTTCCCGGTCACCGCCGACGGGGAGCCGATCCTGGTCGAGGTGGCGGGGGTGCCGGAGATGTTCGACGGCGGGGCCTGGCCGCAGGCCCTCGGCGCGTACGCGCTGACCGGCGTGACCCCGCCGGGCACGCTGACCGGTTTCCGCGCGCTCGTGCCGCTGTCCGACGGCGGATACGCGGCGATCGTCGGCTCGATCGACGCGCTGGGCAAGGGTTCGGTGCTGCTCGACGAGCACCCGCAGGGCGGCGGCGTCACCTCGCGGCACGTCCGGTTCCGGCTGGAGAAGGCGGCCGGGCACCTGGTCCCGGGCGAGCTGGTGGCGGACCTGGCACCGTTCCACCACGTGGAAGGGCTGGCCGAGGCCGACGGCCGCTGCTGGTACGTCACGGACGAGGACCATCGGGTCGCGCTCTGGGTCGGCTGATCGGGCGCGTAGATCCGGGCGGACAAGCCCCGGCCCGGACGGGCGGCGGACGGGGACACCTCTGCGGAGCAAGGGCCGCAGACCCTCGTGGTGCTGCCCGTCCGCCGGATCCTCCCCGGCCCCGGTGCGCCGGGCCGGCGTCGATGACGGACGGCCCGTTCGGGACAACCCAGAGCATGCCGAAGGCCACCCGGGGACGTCGAGGTTTTTCAGCCCACGCTTAAAAGTGGAGATAACTGCCGCCCGGGTACAGTGCGAACGGTCGGCGGGGCTCCCCCTCTGCCCGCCCGCACGGGAGCGGCCCAATGCTGAAGATCTATTTCTCGCCCGACGATGTTCTCCGGACCAGGGTGGCCCCGGGCGCGCACCCGCTCTGGGAGCTGATCCTCAGCGTGCACGTGCTCCAGGTCCGCAGCCCGGACCCGCTGACCTCCGGCTGGCGTCGGGGGGTTTCCCGGGAGCTGCGCCGGCTGGTCGGCGCGGAGCCGATGCGGCTGCTGTTCGCGCTGAACCCGGGCCGGGGCTACTTCCCCGACTTCCTCACCCCGCACGAGGGCCTCCAGGGGCTGGCGGAGGGACTGGAGGCGGTACGCAGCACGCCCCTGCGGTTGCTGCACCGGGACATGACCCGGATGGCCGGGGAGCATCCCCTGCCCTCCTCGGCGGCGGCGCTGGCCCGGGGCGAGCCCGAGGTGCTGCGCCACCTGACCGACTCGATGGAGCGGTACCGCGAGCTGGCGCTGAGCCCGTACTGGGCGCACGTCGAGGCCGCGATCGAGTCGGACCGGATGCGGCGCGCCCGGGCCCTGCTCGACGGGGGCATCGAGGGGCTGCTCGACAGCTTCCGCCCGCTCGCCCGCTGGGAGTCGGGGGTGCTGGAGATCCACGGCTACCCGGAGAGCCGGGAGCTGCACCTGGACGGGCGGGGCCTGCTGCTGGTGCCGTCGTTCTTCTGCGCCGGCACCCCCGTGGCGCTGGCCGACCCGGACCTGCCGCCGGTGCTCGTCTATCCGGTGGACCGGCTGGGCGCGCTGGTTCCGGCGACCGGCCGGGCCGGCACCGGACGGGAGGCGCTGGCCGCGCTGCTCGGCCGGACCCGGGCGGCGGTGCTGGAGGCCACCGAGGACGGCTGCACCACCGGCGAGGTGGCCCGCCGCCTGCGCATCTCCCCGGCGGCGGCGAGCCAGCACGCCACCGTGCTGCGCAACGCCGGCCTGCTGGTCAGCCACCGGGACCGCAACACCGTCCTGCACACGCTCACCCCGCTGGGCCGCGCCGTCCTCGACGCCTGAAGCCCGGCCGGGCGACTCGCAGCGCCGGGCGGGCACCGGAGCTCCAGGGGCGGGCGCGGGATCCCGGGGCGGGCGCGGGTTCCCGGGTGACTCAGAGCGCCAGGCAGGCGGCGGCCGTGCTGCCCGGCGGGGGCGGCAGCAGGGTCGACGGGATGCCCTCGGCGGCCAGGGCGGCGCGCAGGCGTTGCAGGTCTGCGCCGAGGCGCACCAGGCCGGCCGGGTCGACCGGGGTCGGCGGCTGCCCCAGCACCAGGGCGGTGGCCCGCTGCGGCCAGCCGGGCACGGCGGCGGCCAGCGCGGCGCGTACCTCGTCGTCGGTGACGGGGGTGAAGACCGTGCCGGGGGCGACCACGCCGGCCACCGCGGCGATGGCCCGCGCCACCGTCGCCGGGTCGGCGGGGGCGTCGCCGGGACCGTCGGGCAGGGTCGCGGCGGCGGCCAGCCCGGCCGCGCGCGCCTCCGCCGTGCCGAGCGAGAACAGGTCCAGCTCCGCGTCCCGGACCAGCGCCCGCGCGCCGACGCCGTCGTCGGGCGCGGTCGCGGTGAGGTACCCGCGCACCACGGCAACGGGGACCTGGTCGCACTTGCCCTTGATCAGCTCGCCGGCGCCGGCCAGCTCGTCCACCACCGCCATCTGGGTGAGCTGGAGCTCGTTGCCGTACGGGTCGACCTCGCCCCGGTGGTCGCGGATCGCCGGCAGCCCGGCCACCCCGAGCGCCACGTCGGTGAGGCCGTTGCGCCAGGGTCGGCCCATCGTGTCGGTGACGATCACCGCGACGTCCAGGTCGTAGCGTTCGCGCAGCGCGGCCCGCAGGGCGCGCGCCGAGGCGTCCGGGTCCTGCGGGAGCAGCACCAGCCGGGTCTTGTCGACGTTGGACGCGTCGATGCCGGCGGAGGCCAGCACGAAGCCGTGGCGGGTCTGCACGATCCGGGTCGCCCCCCGGGTGGCCACCACCCGGGCGGTCTCGGCGGCCAGCACCTCGTCGCGGGCGGCCAGCCGCTCCGGACCGTCGGCCGGTACGTCCACCAGCCGCCCCTCCGCCTTGGAGACGATCTTGCTGGTCACCACCAGCACGTCGCCGTCGCGCAGCCACGGCGCGGCCGTGGCGATCAACGCCGCCAGGTCGTCGCCCTCGGCCACGTCGCCGATGCCCAGCACCGGCAGGATCTCCAGCCTCATGCCAGCTCCACCGCCGCCCGGACCATCGCCGCCGTCGCCGCCTCGTCGGTCATCAGCAGCGGGACCGCCCGGACCGGCACGCCCGGCACCGCCGCGTCGGCGTCCTCGGGGGCCACCAGCCAGCCGTCCAGCAGCCCGCCGGAGGACCGGCCGCCGTACAGGCCGCCCACCCCGGCGGCGCTGCACTCGACGCCGAGCGCGGCCAGGCAGCGGTCGGCCATCCCGCGCACCGCCGCGCCGCCGATGATCGGGGACACCCCGACCACCGGGGCCGGCCCGTCGGCGAGCGCCTCGCGCAGCCCCGGCACCGCCAGCACCGGGGCGACGCTCACCACCGGGTTGCTCGGCGCGACCAGCACCACGTCGGCCGCGGCGATCGCGTCGAGCACGCCGGGGGCGGGCTTCGCCGCCTCCGCGCCGACGAAGACGAACCGGTGGGTGGGGATGCCGGCGCGGTGCCGGATCCACCACTCCTGGAAGTGGATGGCCCGCTGGCCGCCGCCGTCGGGGTCGCTCACCACGACGTGCGTCTCCAGCCGGTCGTCGGTCGCCGGCAGCACGCGTACGCCGGGCTGCCAGCGCTTCGCCAGCGCCTCGGTGACCGCCGACAGCGGGTACCCGCCGGTGAGCATGGTGGTGCGCACCAGGTGGGTGGCGACGTCCCGGTCGCCGAGCCCGAACCAGGTCGGCTCCGCCCCGTACGCGGCCAGCTCCGACTTCACCGTCCAGGTCTCGTCGGCCCGGCCCCAGCCCCGCTCGGCGTCGGCGCCGCCGCCGAGCGTGTACATGACGCTGTCCAGATCGGGGCAGACCTTGAGCCCGTGCAGGTAGAGGTCGTCGCCGACGTTGACCACGGCGGTCACCTCGGCACCCACCTCGCGGGCGTACGCCCGGACGCCGAGCAGGAACCGGGCCCCCCCGATGCCGCCGGCAAGTACGACGATGCGCATGCCGCCCATCCTCCCGCACGCCCCGCGCCGGGGTCGCCGGTGCCCGGGGAGACTAGGCTCACGTCGGCAACTGTCCGTTACCGCCCAAGAGGGGGAGTTCGTGACCAGCCCCGCCGAGCCCGCGTCCGGTGACGCGGCGCCCGCGTCCCATTCGGCCACCCCGGCCCGCCGGCTCACCGACCCGTTGCGCGAACTGCTCGCGTTCGCGCTGCTCGGCGCGAACGCCGTGCTCCTGTTCGCCGGCCTGATCCGGCTGCTCGCCCCGGCCGAGTACAGCACCTTCTCCGGGCGGGCGGGCAGCGGCTTCTTCTCGTTCGCCGGCCTGGAGGCGGCGGTGCTGCCGGTGCTGGCCGTGCTGCTCGCCACGCACGTCGCCCCGGTGGCGCAGCGGGCGAAGACGATCGTCCAGGTGGCGCTGGCCGAGTACGCCTTCGGTGCCCTTCTCGCCGCGCTCACCCTGCTGATCTGGACGGTCGACCGGCTCGCCAAGGCGGAGGTGCTCGACGCGTTCCTCGGCCTGCTGACCCGGGCCGCCTGGCTGGCGATCTTCGCGTCCGGCGCGTTCGTGGTCTTCCGGGTCTGGCGTGCTCTCTACTTCACCCCGAGGCCGAAGCCGGCCCCCGGCGTGTACGGCCAGCCGCAGCCGGGCTGGCCGCAGCAGCCGGGTCAGCCGGGTCAGGCTGGCCCGCAGGGCTGGGGCCCGGGGCAGCAGGGCGGTTGGCCGTCGGCCGGCCAGCAGGCCGGCTACCCGGTCGCCGGCCACCAGCCCGGTTACCCCTCAGCCGGCCAGCCGGGTGCATTCCCGGCCCCCGGCCAGCCGGGCCAGCCCGGGCCGTTCGCCGGCCAGCCCGGCCCGCACGGGCAGCCGGCCTCGCCGTTCGCCCCGGCTTCCGCGCCTCCGTATCCGGCCCCACCGCAGTCCGCCCCGCCGTTCGCGCCGCCCCAGGCGGGCTCGCAGCCGGCGTCGCCGTTCCCCCCGCCGCAGCCCATGCCGCAGTCCGCGCCGCCGTTCGGGCAGCCGCCGTCGGCCGACCCGACCCGGGCGATCCCGCGCCAGCCCGGCGAGCCGGGCGCGCCGGCCGGTGAACGGGACGCCGACGCCGACCGCACCCAGCGGTTCCCGCGCGAGGACTGAACCTCCGCCCATCGGGTGGGCTCCCGGCGGCCTCGGCCGGCCGGCCGGGGGCCCACCCGATGTGCGTCGCGGCACGTCCGCCGCCGACGCGTTACGAAACGTGACCCGCCGGGGGCGGGGACTCCACCCCGTGCGGCCCTTTGCTCTGCACCCGGATGCGCAACGCTCTACGCAGCGCAACGGGTCACCGAAGCCCCTATCCATTCATAAGCTTGCATGCGCCCAGCTTGGGTCAGGTGCTGCGTCGGTGGGTGCAGAGCAAAGGGGACGGGGGCGTCTGGTGGGGTCAGCTAGGCGTTACGGACAGTCAGTTCGGCCCGTCGCCGGGGGAATCGCCCCGCGCCCGTCACCGGCCGTGCCCGGGAGGTCGTCGGACTGGAGGTGGCCCGGCCAGCGGATTGAGGCCGACGGCAGGGCGCATAGGCTGGGCGGATGGTTGATCGCACCGAGCCCCGGCCCACCGCGGCCAGCATCGAGCGCGCGCTGCGCCGGGCCGCCTCCGGGCTCGCGCTGGACGTCGACGAGGCCGCCGCCCTGCTCGCCGCCCGGGGCACCGCCCTGGACGAGCTGCTCCGCGTCGCCGGCGACATCCGCGACGCCGGCTTGCGCGACGCCGGCCGACCCGGCGTGGTCACGTTCTCCAAGAAGGTCTTCGTCCCGCTGACCCGGCTCTGCCGGGACCGCTGCCACTACTGCACCTTCGCCACCGTCCCGCACCGGCTGCCGGCCGCGTTCCTCGACCGGGACGAGGTGCTCGCCATCGCCCGGGCGGGCGCAGCCCAGGGCTGCAAGGAGGCGCTGTTCACCCTCGGCGACCGGCCCGAGGAGCGCTGGCCGGCCGCCCGGGAGTGGCTGGACGCGCGCGGCTACGACTCGACCCTCGACTACCTGCGCGCCTGCGCCGTGGCGGTGCTGGAGGAGACCGGGCTGCTGCCCCACCTCAACCCCGGGGTGCTCTCCTGGTCGGAGCTCCAGCGGCTCAAGCCCGTAGCCCCGAGCATGGGCATGATGTTGGAGACGACCGCGATGCGGCTGTGGTCGGAGCCGGGCGGCCCGCACTACGGCTCGCCCGACAAGGAGCCGGCGGTGCGGCTGCGGGTGCTCGACGACGCCGGCCGGGTCGGGGTGCCGTTCACCACCGGCATCCTGATCGGCATCGGCGAGACCCCGGCCGAGCGGGTCGACGCGCTCTTCGCGATCCGCCGCGCCCGGCGCGCGTACGGCCACCTCCAGGAGGTGATCGTGCAGAACTTCCGCGCCAAGCCGGACACGGCGATGCGGGGGATGCCCGACGCGGAGCTGCACGACCTGGCCGCCACGGTGGCGGTGGCCCGGGTGCTGCTCGGCCCCGGTGCCCGGATCCAGGCCCCGCCGAACCTGATCGCCGGCGAGTACGACCTGCTGCTGCGCGCCGGCATCGACGACTGGGGCGGCGTCTCGCCGGTTACCCCCGACCACGTCAATCCGGAGCGCCCCTGGCCGCAGCTCGACGAGCTGGCCCGGCGCACGGCGGAGGCCGGCTTCACGCTGCGCGAGCGGCTGACGATCTACCCCGAGTACGTCCGGGCCGACGACCCGTGGCTGGATCCGCGCCTGCTGCCGCACGTGTCCGCGCTGGCCGACCCGGCCACCGGGCTCGCCGTCGAGTCGGCGCGTCCGGCGGGTCGCCCCTGGCAGGAGCCGGAGGAGGTGTTCGGCGGCGGGCGGACCGACCTGCACGCCACCATCGACACCACCGGCCGCACCGGCGACCGGCGCGGCGACTTCGACAGCGTCTACGGCGACTGGTCGGAGGTGGCCGCGCAGGCCGATGCGAGCGGGGCAGGGGCGAAAGCAGCAGCGGCGGCGGCGGGAGCGACAGCGACGGCAGGGGAGAGCGCCGGGGACGCCGACCTGCGGGCCGGGCTGCGGCTGGCGGCCGACGACCCGGCGGCGCTGCTGACGCCGGCCCACGAGGCGAAGGCGCTCGCCCTGTTCGCCGCCGACGGCCCGGCGCTGGACGCGCTGTGCCGCATCGCCGACGACGTGCGCCGCGACACCGTCGGCGACGACGTCACCTACGTCGTCAACCGCAACATCAACTTCAGCAACGTCTGCTACGTCGGCTGCCGGTTCTGCGCGTTCGCGCAGCGCGAGCGCGACGCCGACGCGTACCGGCTCTCCGTCGACCAGGTGGCCGACCGGGCCGAGGAGGCGTGGGCGGCCGGCGCGACGGAGGTCTGCCTCCAGGGCGGCATCGACCCGAAGCTGCCGGTGACCGGGTACGCGGACCTGATCCGGGCGATCAAGGCGCGGGTGCCGGGGATGCACGTGCACGCGTTCTCCCCGATGGAGATCGTCACGGCGGCGGCGAAGGCCGGCGTGCCGGTGAAGGAGTGGCTGACCGGGCTGCGCGAGGCAGGCCTGGACACCATCCCGGGCACCGCCGCCGAGATCCTCGACGACGAGGTGCGCTGGGTGCTCACCAAGGGCAAGCTGCCGGCCGCCGCCTGGGTCGAGGTGGTCTCGACGGCCCACGAGCTGGGCATCCGGTCCAGCTCCACCATGATGTACGGCCACGTCGACCACCCCGGGCAGTGGCTGGCCCACTTCCGGGTGCTGGCCGGGGTGCAGGACCGCACCGGCGGGTTCACCGAGTTCGTGGCGTTGCCGTTCGTGCACACCAACGCCCCGATCTACCTCGCCGGCATCGCCCGGCCCGGCCCGACGTGGCGGGAGAACCGGGCGGTGCACGCGATGGCCCGGCTGCTGCTGCACGGCCGGATCGACAACATCCAGTGCTCCTGGGTGAAGCTGGGCGACGCCGGGACGGTGGCGATGCTGAACGGCGGCTGCAACGACCTGGGCGGCACCCTGATGGAGGAGACGATCTCCCGGATGGCCGGCTCGGGCAACGGCTCGGCGCGTACGGAGGAGCAGTTGCGGTCCATCGCGGCGCGGGCCGGACGGCCGGCGCGCAAGCGGACGACCGCGTACGGTCACCTCCGGCCGTAGCATCGAACCTTTTCGGCGTACGGGCCGTACCACTGCTTGCCGGCGGCGGCTGAGGCGAGGGCCGCTGCCGGCGGCCCCACGCGGGCCCGGCGGTCGGCCGGCCCCGCCTCCCGTCACCGCGGGCGCGGACGCGCCGCGCGCCGGAAAGGTTGCCCATGTCCAGTGATCAGCGGAAGCGGCGATGGCCGCGACTGACCCGCCGGCAGACGTTGACCGCCGCGGCGAGCGCCACCCTCGGGGCCGCCGCACTCACCGTGCCCGGGTTGTCCGCGGCGCAGAACTCCCCGTCGTCCGGCGGGAAGAAGGACGAGCCCATCGTCGTGCACCTGCGGGGCGGCGATGCGATGGACGTCTTCGTCGGCACGTCCCGGATCGAGGTACGCGACCGCAGCCTGGCGGACCGCCTGCGGCGCGCCGCCGGTAAGCGCTGACGCCGGCCCGGTTCCGTTCTTCCGGCGCGGGCTCCCGGCGCCGGCACCCTCCGCTCTTCCCCTGATCGCTTGCTGCCCTGTGAGGTTGGTCCGCCATGTCTTCCCACCGTGAGGCTCCGGAGATCGCGAAAGATCCGGTCGCCGACAGCTCCGACCTGTACGCGTTCGTCAGCCCCGACCGCCCCGACTCGGTCACGCTGATCGCCAACTACGTGCCGTTGCAGCTCCCCTCCGGCGGCCCGAACTTCTTCGAGTTCGGCGACGACGTGCGGTACGAGATCCATATCGACAACGACGGTGACGGCAAGCCGGACGTCACCTACCGGTTCGAGTTCACCACCGAGATCACGAACCCGAACAGCTTTCTCTACAACACCGGCCCGATCGAGTCGCTGGACAGCAAGAACTGGAACCGCAAGCAGTTCTACTCGCTGACCCGGATCGCCGACGGCAAGGAGCACCGGCTGGCCAACAAGCTGGCCTGCCCGCCGTGCAACGTCGGCCCGCTCTCCACCCCGAACTACGCGGCCCTGGCGCGGCAGGCCACGTTCAGCCTGTCGACCGGGGAGAAGGTGTTCGCCGGCCAGCGCGCCGACGGGTTCTTCGTCGACCTGGGGGCGATCTTCGACCTGGGCACCCTGCGGCCGTTCCAGCAGTTGCACGTGGCCGGCAAGAAGCTGTTCAAGGCCGAGGGGGAGCCGGTCAACGCCACCGACCGGATGAACGTGCACACCCTCGCCGTGCAGGTCCCGCTGAACCGGCTGCGCCGCAGGGCCAACCGGTACGGCACGCACGACCGCGCCTCGGTCATCGGCGTCTGGACCTCGGCGTCGCGCCAGCAGGCGCGGATCCTCGGCAACGGCTCGGCGAAGGACACCGCGACCGGCCCGTTCGTGCAGGTGTCTCGGCTCGGTAACCCGTTGTTCAACGAGGTCATCGTGCCGATGTCCAAGAAGGACGAGTGGAACACGCTGCCGCCCACGGAGGACAAGCGGTTCGCGAAGTTCGTCGAGCAGCCGGAGCTGGCCGCCCTGCTCCCGGTGCTCTACCCGGGCGTGTTCCCCAAGCTGGACGCGCTGAACAAGACGAAGAAGCCCCGCGCGGACCTGCTGGCGATCCTGCTCACCGGCATCCCGGCCGGGCTGATCCAGGGCTTCTCCAACAACACCGGCGACGTCCAGGCCGACATGCTGCGGCTGAACACGGCCATCAAGCCGAGCGCCAAGCCCAACCAGTTCGGCGTGGTCGGCGGCGACCTGGCCGGGTTCCCGAACGGGCGGCGGGTCGCCGACGACGTGGTCAGCATCGCGCTGCGGGCCATCGCCGGGGTCACCGTGCCGCTGGTCGACAAGGGGTTCACCCCGGACGCGGCGGCGGGCGCGGTCACCCCGGGGCTGAGCGCGGCCGACGTGACCGCCCCGTTCCTGCGCAACTTCCCTTTCCTCGGCACGCCGTACGACGGGTTCAACAACCCGCCGGCGTCGTCCTGACCCGGACGGAGCGAACCGATGCACGAGCACCACCATCACCACGCGTACGGGCCGACGGAGACCGGCACCGTCGTCCTCGATCTGGGTGGCGACTCGGGTGCCCTGATCATCTACACGGGCCGGGAGCTGCACGGCCGGGAGATCGAGATCAGCCGGGTCGACGGGGAGGGCGCGCCGCGCACCCACGTCGCGGTGCGTGAGCGCATCGTGCAGGACGGCACGTTCCACAGTGCCGTCTACCCCGATCTTGCCGCAGGGCTCTATACCGTCTGGTGGGATGAGGACACACCCGCCGGGACGGTCGCCGTGACCGGGGGAACGGTCGCGGAGTTCACCTGGCCCACCAGCGCACCTTCGATGGCGATCTGACCCACCGCTCAGTTCCGACCGCAGCGCCCCGTCCATGATGTGGACGGGGCGCTGTCGGCGTTGCGGGCCCGATGGGCAGTCTCGGCCAAGTCGCGTTAACCTGTGCCCCACCAAGATCAGCATCGCGTCGTAGCCCCGCCGTCGGGGCCGCGCTGGCGGCTTCGGGGAGCCGGCCGGCGGGCCGCCGCGGCAAGAAAACTCGGGCAACTCGCCGAGGAGGGCGTTACTCGTCCGGGGTCTGAATCGATAGGGCAGGTTGCGAGGCCGGACGGCCGCAAGGGCCGTCCACGGCGTGTCGGGAGGGCGACTCCATTATCAAGTTCGGCTTGACGGCGCACGCATTACACGCGTGTAATTTGAATGGGGTTGTTCGCACGGAACGCAACAAATGGGGACCGGACGGACACGCACGCCTTTCGCGTGGGGGGTTGCAGCGGCGACGACGCCGGTGCGCGACAAGGAGGCATCTTTAGATGGACGGCCAGCTTGAGGTGGCCGACCTGCTCGGAAACGCGCCGGAGTGGCAGGAGCAGGCACTCTGCTCCCAGACCGACCCGGAGGCGTTCTTCCCCGAGAAGGGCGGCTCGACCCGCGAGGCGAAGCGGATCTGCTCGCGGTGCGAGGTCAAGACCGAATGCCTGGAATACGCTCTCGGTCACGACGAGCGGTTCGGGATCTGGGGTGGGCTCTCGGAACGGGAGCGGCGCAAGCTCAAGCGGCGGGCCGCCTGAGCGTTGCCGGGCCGGGGCGGTGGGGGCCGCCCGGCTCGGGCGTCCGGGGCGCAGTGGGGCCGCGGGGGCGGGCCCGGGGACAGTGGGCTAGGCCAGCTCGTCCGGGTCGACGCCCAGCAGGTTCGCCACCTGCTCGATGATCACATCGTGCACCAGGTCGGCCAGGTCCTCCCGGTCCATGGCCCGGAACTCCAGCGGCCGGCGGTAGAGCACGATCCGGGGCGGAACCTCCTGCCGGCCGGGGCGCCCCGGCAGCAGCCGGGCCAGCGGCACCTCGCCGTCCTCCAGCACGTCGGAGTCGTAGACGTTCAGGTCCGGCGGCACGTCCTCCACCGCGAACTCCACGCCGGCCAGCTCCTTGGCGAACCGCCGTTCGAGGGTCTCCACCGTGTCGAGCACGAGATCGTCAAAGACCTCGGCCTTCGTCCGGGCCAGCGGCACGGTCGCCGGCACCAGCCGCCCGCGCAGGCCCCGCCCGTGCCGGTCGCGGTGGACGCGCCGGCCGGGGCCGGGGCGGCGGTGTTCCGGACTGGTCATGACGCACAGGGTAGCCCGCCGAGCCGCCCGGCCCGCGGCTGTGCCGCTCCCGCGGCGCGCCGACCGCCGCCCGTCACGGCCCGACGCGTCGGATGTTGCGAATTGTGATCTCGATGACGGGCGTGTCGCAACGCGAACCGGTGCGCCGGACCCGGTAATGGGGATACCCTCCCGCCGTGAGGTCAACACGGCGCTGCTCCCGCAACGGCTGCCCCCGGCAAGCGGTCGCCACACTGACCTATGTATACAACGAGTCGACAGCCGTGATCGGGCCCCTCGCGGCGTTCGCCGAACCCCACACGTACGACCTCTGCGAGCCCCACGCGCGCAGCCTGACGGCACCCCGGGGCTGGAACGTCGTCCGCCACGAGGGCGAGTTCGAGCCACCGCCGCCCAGCGCCGACGACCTGGTCGCCCTCGCCGAGGCCGTCCGCGAGGCCGCCCGCCCCGCGCCGCCCCGCCCCCCGGGCGACGAGCAGAGCGGCGGCCCGCAGCACCACAACCCGCAGACGGGCCGCCGTGGCCACCTGCGGGTGATCCCCCCGAACCACTGACCGCCCGGGGTCGGGCTCGGCTCAGTGGCCCAGGAAGCGTTGGAACACGGCGGCCCGCCGGGCCGGCCGGCCCGTGCGCAGCTCCGCCCGGTCGGCGGAGAGCATGACCCGCAGGCCCGCGTTGACGGCCAGCCAGCGCAGCGGCTCCGGCTCCCAGCGCGGCGAGCGGTGCCCCACCCACGGCAGGTCGGTCAGGTCGCTGTCCGTGCCCCGGATCAGGTCGGCGAGGGTACGCCCGGCGAGGTTCGTGGTCGCGACCCCGTCGCCGACGTACCCGCCGGCCCAGGCCAGCCCCGTCGCCCGGTCCAGCCCCACCGACGCCGACCAGTCGCGGGCCACCCCCAGCGGGCCGCCCCAGGTGTGCGTCACCGGCACCTGCGGCCCGAGCGCCGGGAACAGCTCGCCCAGCGCCCGGCGCAGCGCGGCGAAGACCTGCGGCTCCCGGTCGAAGTCGGGCCGGACCCGGGACCCGAAGTGGTACGGCGCGCCCCGCCCGCCGAACGCCAGCCGCCCGTCGGCCGTGCGCTGCCCGTAGACGATCACGTGGCGGTGGTCGGAGAACGTCTCCCGCCCGGCCAGCCCGATCCGCGCCCAGGTCTGCTCCGGCAGCGGCTCGGTGGCCACCATCAGCGAGTAGACCGGCGCGACCGCGCGCCGCTGCCCGGGCAGCCCCGGCGTGTACCCCTCGGTCGCCCGCACCACCACCGGCGCGCGGACCGTCCCGGCCGGGGTCACGGCCGCCCCGGCCCGGATCGCGGTCACCGGGGTCCGCTCGTGGAGGGTCACCCCCCGGCGCTCGACCGCCCGGGCCAGCCCGCGCACCAGCCGGGCCGGGTGCACCACGGCGCAGTGCGGGGTGTACGTCCCGCCGCGTACCCCGTCGGCGGCGCAGCGGGCGGCGGCCTCGCCCGCGTCGAGCAGCACCAGGTCGTCGGCGGTCAGGCCGTGCTCGCGGGCCTCGGCGACCTCCGCGCGGGCCCGGCCGAGCTGGGCCGCGCTGCGGGCCAGCACCACCGTCCCGCCGAGGTGCCAGTCGCAGTCGATGCCCTCGGCGGCGACCACCCGGCCCACCTCGCGGACGGTGGCCTGCATGGCCCGCTGCATCCGCAGCGCCTGATCGCGGCCGTGCCGGCGGGCCAGCGCCGGCAGCGAGGTGGGGAACAGCGCCGAGCACCAGCCCCCGTTGCGCCCCGACGCGCCGAAGCCGGCGATCTCGGCCTCCAGCACCGTGATCCGCAGCGTGGGGTCGGCGAGCGCGAGATAATACGCCGTCCACAGCCCGGTGTACCCGGCGCCGACGATCACGACGTCCGCGTCGGCGTCCCCGCCCAGCGGCGGGCGGGGCGCCAACGATTCGTCCACGGTGGACAGCCAGTACGACAGTTCCTGGTAGCGCATCCGACGGCCCGGGTTCGCGACGGCTCGGCGGTTACAGCCGCGCCCACGCCTCGGTGAGCACCGCCCGCAGGATCTGCTCCATCTCGTCGAACTGCTGCTGCTCGGCGATCAGCGGCGGGGCGAGCTGCACGACGGGGTCGCCCCGGTCGTCGGCCCGGCAGTAGAGCCCGGCGGAGAACAGCGCGGTGGAGAGGAACCCGCGCAGCAGCCGCTCCGACTCGGCCTCGTCGAACGTCGCCCGGGTCGCCTTGTCCTTCACCAGCTCGATGCCGTAGAAGTAGCCGTCGCCCCGCACGTCGCCGACGATCGGCAGGTCGTGCAGCTTCTCCAGGGTGGCGCGGAAGGCATCCTCGTTGGCCCGGACGTGCCCGACTAGGTCCTCCCGGGCGAACACCTCCAGGTTGGCCAGCGCCACGGCGCAGGAGACCGGGTGGCCGCCGAAGGTCACCCCGTGGGCGAACATGCCGGTCTCGGTGAGGAACGGCTCCATCAGCCGGTCGCTGGCGATCATCGCGCCGAGCGGGGCGTACCCGGAGGTGATGCCCTTCGCGGTGGTGATGATGTCCGGGCGGTAGCCGTAGCGGACCGCGCCGAAGTATTCGCCGAGCCGGCCCCACGAGCAGATCACCTCGTCGGAGACGAGCAGCACGTCGTACGCGTCGCAGATCTCGCGGACCCGCTCGAAATAGCCGGGCGGCGGCGGGAAGCAACCGCCGGAATTCTGCACCGGCTCCAGGAAGACCGCCGCGACCGTGTCCGGCCCCTCCCGCTCGATCGCCCGCCGGATCTCCTCGGCCGCCCACCGGCCGAATGCCTCGGGCGAGTCGCCGTGCTCCGGGGCCCGGTAGAAGTTCGTGTTCGGCACCTTCACCGCGCCGGGCACCAGCGGCTCGAAGTCGGTCTTGATGCCGGGCAGGCCGGTGATCGACAGCGCGCCCATCGACGTGCCGTGGTAGGCGATGTAGCGACTGACGACCTTGTACTTGTTGGGCTTGCCGGTCCGCTTGAAGTAGGCCCGGGCCAGCTTCCACGCCGCCTCGACGGCCTCGGAGCCACCGGTGGTGAAGAAGACCCGGTTGAGGTCGGCCGGGGTGAGCGAGGCGATCTTCTCGGCCAGCTCCACGGCCTTCGGGTGCGCGTACGACCACAGCGGGAAGTAGGCCAGCTCGCCGGCCTGCTTCGCGGCGGCCTCGGCCAGCTCGGTGCGCCCGTGGCCGGCGTTGACGACGAAGAGCCCGGCGAGCCCGTCCAGGTAGCGGCGGCCCTGGGCATCCCACACGTACGCCCCTTCGCCGCGCACGATCGTCGGCACCTCGCCTGCGGCGTAGCTGGCCATCCGGGTGAAGTGCATCCAGAGGTGGTCGGTGGCGTTGGCCATGTCAGCCCCATCGGGTCTCGGGCCGGTCAGGGGTGACGCCGGCCGCTCTGCCCACGGTTATCCCACAGCCGTAGGCCGGAAGGCAAGTGGTATCGGTGGCCTTTCGCGCCTGAGACAACGGAATCGGCGAGCGAAGGTGGGTGCTGGCAACGGAATCCGCATCGTGAGACATGGTCGGGATTGGGCTCGCGTGGGCTCGCTTGGGCTCGCGTGGGCTCGCTCGGGTGAGCCTTCCGGCGGAGAAGGCAAGAGTGAGTGGTGCCCTAGCTAGGGAGCTGCCCCGTTCGTGCTACCGGAGGGTGTTGGGCGCGTCGGTCGACGGGGTCGCCCGGCTCCAGATGCGGGTGGCGTCTGCGGTGACAGTTGGGTCTGCGGTGCCGGTGGGTCCGAGGTAGCAAAAGCGGGGCAGCTCCCAAGGGCGCCCCGACAGTCGGCGGCCCTGCGGGGCGGCGGGTGTCGTCGACGGCCGACGGACGGCGACCGAGGGGCCTTCGGCGCGGTCAGCCGACCGGTGACGGACATTGCCAGGGCGTTTGCCGGGCGTTCGGCACCCATCTCGAATGCGCGCGAGACGTAACGAGACGCTGCGGGTGGCGATGGCCACCGTGGGAGAGCACCCGGTACGCGGTGGCCAAGGTGCTCGGCCGGGAGGTCGCCGAGCTGTGGCCGCACCCGGGGCCCCGCCGGAACCTGCCCTGGTTCCGCAAATGGGCCGAGCTGGAGCGCGCCCACCTCGCCGCGCTGGCCGAGCGGGAGCACGTGCAGGTGCGGGTGATCCCGGCCGAGCGTCACCGGCGAGGCGCTGCCCAGTCGCGGATCGACCGCGCTGATCAGAGAGGTGGCGACGACGTGGAGCTGACCGACGCGCTGGCCGGTGCCCGGTGGCGCACCGCGACCCGCAGCAGCAGCAACGGCGGGAACTGCGTCGAGGTGGCCGACAACCTGCCCGGCCGGGTGCTGGTGCGCGACAGCAAGGACCGCGACGGCGGCACCCTCAGCTTCGCCCCGGCCGCCTGGCGGGCCTTCGTCGGGCAGGCTCAGGCGGTGCCCCAGCTGTAGGTCTGCTTGCGCAGCTTGAGATAGACGAACGCCTCGGTGGCGAGCACCCCGTCGACGGCGCGCAGCCGTTGCAGGATCTCCAGCAGGTGGGCGTCGTTGCGGCAGACCACCTCGGCGAGCAGGTCGAACGACCCGGCGGTGATCACCACGTAGTCGACCTCCTCGAACTCGGCGAGCCGGTCGGCCACCGTCTCCAGGTCGCCGTCGGTGCGCAGGCCGATCATGGCCTGCCGGGGGAAGCCGAGCTGGAGCGGGTCGGTGACCGCGACGATCTGCATCACCCCGGCGTCGAGCAGCCGCTGCACCCGTTGGCGCACCGCCGCCTCGGAGAGGCCGACCGCCTTGCCGATCGTCGCGTACGGCCGGCGGCCGTCCTCCTGGAGCTGTTCGATGATCTGCTTGGCGACGTCGTCCAACAGAGCGTGACTGGCGCCTTCGCGCACGGTGACGCGTCGACCCCCGCCGCCGCCCTCCTGCTGTCGGATGACCATCGTCAGCTCCCCATGTCCGCTTCTCCTCCGGGATCGTAGTGCCCTGGCGCAGTCTGGCGTAATTCGTGGTGCATTGCTATGCCGGCAACGGAATCCCTTGTGAGGCAGGTCGGCTCATGTCAGGATCAGTCGTCCATCGCCTGAAGACCCTCCCGCCGTCGGGCCTCCCCCCGTCCCGCCCGCCGGCGATGACCCCCCTAGGAGTCGTCACATGCGAACTCCCCTCCGGCCCCTCACCCGGCGTGGTCTGCTCACCGGCACCCTCGGCTCGGCCGCGATGCTCGCCACGGCGGGCGCGCTCGCCGGCTGCGGCACCAAGGGCGCCGTGCAGACCGAGGCCGGCTGCGTCAGCGAAGACCTCTCCGGCACGGAGAAGAAGCTGGCATTCTCGAACTGGCCGCAGTACATGGATGTCGACGAGAAGGACGAATCCAAGCGTCCCAGCCTGGACGCGTTCGTCGCGAAGGCCGGCATCCAGGTCACCTACACCGAGGACATCAACGACAACAACGAGTTCTTCGGCAAGGTGCAGAATCAGCTCGCCGCCTGTCAGGGCACCGGGCGGGACATCATCGTGCTCACCGACTGGATGGCCGCCCGGATGATCCGGCTCGGCTGGATCCAGAAGCTCGACCCGGCGAAGATCCCCAACGTGACGGCGAACCTGCTGCCGTCGCTGCTCAACCGCTCCTTCGACCCGGACAGCCGGATCGCCGTCCCGTGGCAGTCCGGCCTGTCCGGCCTCGCGTACAACGGGTCGGTCACCAAGGAGATCCGCACCGTCGACGAGCTGCTGACCCGGCCCGACCTCAAGGGCAAGGTCACCGCGCTGTCCGAGATGCGCGACACGATGGGCCTGCTGATGCAGTCCAACGGGCACGACCCGGCGAACTTCACCTCCGCCCAGTTCGACGATGCGCTCAACAAGCTCAAGCGGGCCGTCGACTCCGGGCAGATCCGCAAGTTCACCGGCAACGACTACGCCCCCGACCTCGCCAAGGGCGACATCGCGGCGTGCGTCGGCTGGTCCGGTGACGTCATCCAGCTCTCCGGCGAGAACGACAAGATCAAGTTCGTCGCGCCCGACTCCGGCGTGATGCTCTTCAGCGACAACATGATGGTGCCCAACAAGGCCACCCACAAGGCGAACGCCGAAGCGCTGATCAACTACTACTACGAGCCGGCGGTCGCCGCGAAGCTCGCCGCGTACGTCAACTACATCTGCCCCGTCCAGGGCGCGAAGGCCGAGATGGAGAAGATCGACCCGGAGTTGGCCGCCAACCCGCTGATCTTCCCCGACGAGGCCCTGCTGTCGAGGTCCAAGGTGTTCATGGCCCTGGACGAGAAGCAGGAGAAGGAGTTCGAGGGCAAGTTCCAGCAGGTCATCGGGGCGTGACGGGATGAGCGCGAAGACGACGGGACGCGACACACCGGCCGGCGACCTGCGGCTGGTCAACCTGACCAAGAGGTTCGGCATCTTCACCGCGGTCGACGACCTCGGCCTGACCATTCCGCAGGGCTCGTTCTTCGCCCTGCTCGGGGCGTCCGGCTGCGGCAAGACCACCACCCTGCGCATGATCGCCGGCCTGGAACAGCCGACCAGCGGACAGGTGCTCCTCGGCGACCGGGACATCGCCCGGCTGCGCCCGTACAAGCGGCCGGTCAACACCGTGTTCCAGAGCTACGCGCTCTTCCCGCACCTCGACATCTTCGACAACGTGGCGTTCGGGCTGCGCCGGCGCGGCATCCGCTCGGTCGACGACGAGGTCAACCGGATGCTCGCCCTGGTGCAGCTCGACGGCTTCGGCCACCGCCGCCCCGCCCAGCTCTCCGGCGGGCAGCAGCAGCGCGTCGCCCTCGCCCGGGCGCTGATCAACCGGCCGCAGGTGCTGCTGCTCGACGAGCCGCTCGGCGCGCTCGACCTGAAGCTGCGCCGGCAGATGCAGATCGAGCTCAAGCGCATCCAGACCGAGGTCGGCATCACCTTCGTGCACGTCACCCACGACCAGGAGGAGGCCATGACCATGGCCGACACGGTCGCGGTGATGAACGCCGGCAAGATCGAGCAGCTCGGCGCCCCCGCCGACATCTACGAATATCCGGCCACCGCGTTCGTGGCGAACTTCCTCGGCCAGTCCAACCTGCTCGCCGCCGAGGCCGCTGGGCCCGCCGGGTCCGACGTGCCGGTCACCGCCCACGGCGCGCGCTACTCCGTGCCCGCCGGCCGCGCCCGCATCGCCTCCGGCCCGGTCTACCTGGGGGTACGCCCCGAGAAGCTGCACCTCGTCGACACCGCCGACCGGGTGCCCGCCGGCCACCAGTACGTGACCGGGGTGGTCACCGACGCCTCGTACGTCGGGGTCAGCACCCAGTACCTGGTGCGCACCGGGTGGGGCAGCGAGCTGTCCGCGTTCGCGGCGAACAGCGGCCTCGGCGGCCGGGTGCCAGTCGGTGCGTCCGTGGTGGCGCACTGGGATCCCCGGCACGCGTTCCTGCTGCCCCGCCAGCCCGGCGCGGACGACAGCACCGCCGGCCTGCTCGACGAGCCGGTGGGTGCGTCCTCGTGACCGCGCTGGCCCACGTGCCCACGTCGACGGGGCAACCGGCGACACCCTCGTCGCCCCGGGGCGGGCGGCAGCGGCTGCTGCCGTACCTGCTGCTCCTGCCCGGCGCGGCCTGGCTGCTGCTGTTCTTCGCCGTGCCACTGTTCCAGCTCGCCGCCGCGAGCCTCTACGACCCCGCCGGCTCGCTCTCCACCGGATACGCGTTGACCTGGGCGTTCGGCAACTATCCCGACGCGGTGCAGGCATACTGGCCGCAGCTGGGCCGGTCGTTCCTCTACGCCGGGATCGCGCTGGCGCTGGGCCTGCTGATGGGTTACCCGCTGGCGTACGCGATCGCCCAGAAGGCCGGCCGGTGGAAGAACCTGCTGCTGGTCTGCGTCGTCGCCCCCATGTTCACCAGCTTCCTGGTGCGCACCCTGGCCTGGAAGACGATCCTGTCCGACAACGGCGCTCTGGTCGGGCTGCTGCGCGACGTGCACCTGCTCGGCCCCGACGGCCGGCTGCTCGCCACCCCCGTCGCGGTGGTGCTCGGTCTGACGTACAACTTCCTGCCCTTCCTGGTCCTGCCGCTGTATGCAAGCCTGGAGCGGCTCGACTACCGGTTGCTGGAGGCGGCCGGCGACCTGTACGCGAGCCCGGTGCAGACGTTCCGCCGGGTCACCCTGCCGCTGTCGATGCCCGGCCTGATCGCCGGCACCCTGCTGTTCTTCATCCCGGCCACCGGCGACTACATCAACGCCGAGCTGCTCGGCACCCCCAACGAATACATGATCGGCAACGTCATCGACTCGGCGTTCCTGGTCCGGCTGGACTACCCGCAGGGGGCGGCCCTGTCGTTCCTGCTGATGGCGGCGATCCTCGCGGTGGTCTTCGTCTACCTGCGCCGGGCCGGCACGGAGGAGGTGCTGTGAAACTGTCCCGCTGGCTCGCCGACCACTGGGTGATGGGCGTCGCCCTGCTCGTCCTCGGCTACCTGTCGCTGCCCATCGCCGTGGTCGCCGCCCTGTCGTTCAACCGCCCGTCGAGCCGCCTGTCGTACGACTTCAACGAGTTCACCCTCGACAACTGGCGGCAGCCCTGCGCCACCTCCGACATGTGCGATGCGGTCGTGCGCAGCGTGCAGATCGGCTTCATCGCCACCGTCGTCGCCACCGTGCTCGGCACGCTGATGGCGTTCGCGCTGGTGCGGCACCGGTTCACCGGCCGGTCCGGGATCAACGTGCTGATCTTCCTGCCGATGGCCACCCCCGAGCTGGTCATGGGCACCTCGCTGCTGGCCCTGTTCGTCTCCGCCGGGGTGCCGCAGGGATTCTGGACCGTCGTCATCGCCCACGTCATGTTCTGCGTGTCGTTCGTGGTGGTCACCGTCAAGGCCCGGCTCGCCGGGATGGACCGCCGGCTGGAGGAGGCCGCCGCCGACCTGTACGCCAGCCCGTGGCAGACGTTCCGCCTGGTCACCCTGCCGCTGGTGCTCCCCGGCATCGTGGCCGCCGCGCTGCTGGCGTTCTCGCTCAGCTTCGACGACTTCATCATCACCAACTTCAACGCCGGCACCACCGTCACGTTCCCCATGTACGTCTGGGGTGCCGCGCAGCGGGGCATCCCGCCGCAGGTCAACGTCATCGGCACGGCCATGTTCGCCATCGCGCTGCTGCTCGTCGGCCTCAGCTCGCTGCGCGGCCGGCGGACCCGCCGGGCCACCCTCCCGGTCGCCCCGGCGACCGGCCGGCGGGCGAAGAGCCCGTCATGATCCTCCCGCATACCGGCCGGGCGCTCGCCGACGCGGCGCCCGTACCGTACTGGCTCGACCGGCCCGAACGCCCCGACCCGCTGCCGCCGCTGACCGGCGCGCACACCGCCGACCTGCTGGTGATCGGCGGCGGGTACGGGGGGCTATGGGCCGCCCTGCTCGCCAAGCAGGCCGACCCGGGCGCGGACGTGCTGCTCGTCGACGCCGGCACCTGCGGCTGGGCGGCGTCCGGGCGCAACGGCGGGTTCTGCTCCGCCTCCCTCACCCACGGCCTGGCCAACGGCGTCGCCCGGTTCCCCGGGGAGGTCGCCGAGCTGGAACGCCTCGGCCGGGACAACCTGGCCGCGATCGCCGCCACCGTCGACGAGTACGGCATCGACTGCGACTTCGAGCGCACCGGCGAGCTGGCGGTGGCGGTGCGGCCGTACCAGCTCGACGGGCTCGCCGAGGACGCGGAGCTGGCCCGCCGCCACGGCCACGACGTGCGGCTGCTCGGCCGCGACGAGGTGCGCGCCGAGGTGGACTCGCCGACGTACCTCGGCGGGATGTGGGACCGTGACCGGGTGGCCATGCTCGACCCGGCGAAGCTCGCCTGGGGCCTGCGCCGCGCCTGCCTCGACCTCGGCGTCCGCGTCCACGAACACACCCGGGTCACCGGGCTGCGCGGCGACGCCGCCGCCCTGGCCGCCAGCACGGCGGGCGGCGTCGAGCAGGCCCCCGGCGTCGTGCGCGCCCGGCAGGTCGTGCTCACCACCAACGCGTTCCCGCCGCTGCTGCGCCGGCTGCGTGCCCGGGTCGTGCCCGTCTACGACTACGCGCTGATGACCGAGCCGCTGACGCCCGCCCAGCGCGACGCCATCGGCTGGCGCAACCGGCAGGGCCTCGCCGACACCGGCAACCAGTTCCACTACTACCGGATCACCGCCGACGGGCGGATCCTGTTCGGCGGCTACGACGCCGTCTACCACCACGGCAACCGGGTCGCCCCCGAGCTGGAGCAGCGCCCGGCCACCTTCACCGCCCTCGCCGAGCACTTCTTCACCACGTTCCCGCAGCTCGCCGACGTCCGGTTCAGCCACCGCTGGGGCGGCGTCATCGACACCTGCACCCGGTTCTGCCCGTTCTTCGGCACCGCCTACGACGGCCGGCTCGCCTACGCCGCCGGCTACACCGGCCTCGGCGTCGGCGCCACCCGGTTCGGCGCGCGGGTCATGCTCGACCTGCTGGCCGGCGGGGACACCCCGCTGACCCGGCTCGACCTCGTGCGCGGCAAGCCGCTGCCGTTCCCGCCGGAGCCCGTCCGGGCCGCCGGCATCCACCTCACCCGCTGGTCGCTGGCCCGCGCCGACGCGCACGACGGCCGGCGCAACGGGTGGCTCCGTACACTCGATCGTCTTGGTTTGGGGTTCGATTCCTGATGCGTATCCTGCTCGTCGGCGCCGGCGGGGTCGGCTCCGCCGCCGTCGCCATCGCCGCCCGCCGAACATTCTTCGACACCATGGTCGTCGCCGACGCCGACGCCGCCCGCGCCGCGCGGGCCGTCGCCGGGCACGGCGACCGGTTCGTCGCCGCGACCGTCGACGCCTCCTCCGCCGACGCGGTCGCCGCGCTGTGCCGCGAGCACCGGATCACCCACGTGCTCAACGCCGTCGACCCGCGCTTCGTCATGCCGATCTTCGACGGCGCGTACGCGGCCGGCGCCGACTACCTCGACATGGCCATGTCGCTGTCCCACCCGCACCCGTTGCGCCCCTACGCCGAGACCGGCGTGAAACTCGGCGACGAGCAGTTCGCCGTCGCCGACCGGTGGGCGTCCGCCGGCCGGCTCGCCCTGTGCGGCATCGGCGTCGAACCGGGCCTGTCCGACGTCTTCGCCCGCTACGCCGCCGACGAGCTGTTCGCCGAGATCGACGAGATCGGGGTACGCGACGGCGCGAACCTCACCGTCTCCGGCTACGACTTCGCCCCGTCGTTCTCCATCTGGACCACGATCGAGGAGTGCCTCAACCCGCCGGTGATCTGGGAACGCGACCGGGGCTGGTTCACCACCGAACCGTTCAGCGAGCCCGAGGTGTTCCACTTCCCCGCGGGCATCGGCCCCGTCGAGTGCGTCAACGTCGAACACGAGGAGGTGCTGCTCATCCCGCGCTGGGTCGACGCCCGACGGGTCACCTTCAAGTACGGCCTCGGCGAGGAGTTCATCGAGGTCCTGCGTACCCTGCACAAGCTCGGCCTCGACTCCACCGAGCCGGTCACCGTGCGCGGCGTGCGGATGTCCCCGCGCGACGTGGTCGCCGCCGCCCTGCCCAACCCGGCGACCCTCGGCGACCGGATGCGCGGCAAGACCTGCGCCGGCACCTGGGTCAAGGGCGTGGGCAAGGACGGCCGGCCCCGCGAGGTCTACCTCTACCACGTCGTCGACAACGAGTGGTCCATGGCCGAGTACGGCCACCAGGCCGTCGTCTGGCAGACCGCCGTCAACCCGGTCGTCGCCCTGGAACTGCTCGCCACCGGCGCGTGGTCCGCCACCGGCGTCATCGGCCCCGAGGCGCTGCCCCCGCGCCCGTTCCTCGACCTGCTCACCGGCTACGGCTCCCCGTGGGGCCTGGAGGACCGGTGACCGGTGCGGCCGGACCGGTGCGGCGATGACCCGGTACGGGCCGGATGTTCGGCCCCGACGTCACCTTCCTCGGCGTCGACCGCTGCGCCCTCGACGACCCGGCCTCGTACGCCGACGCGGACGTCGTCATCGTCGGCGCGCCCTTCGACGGCGGCACCTCGCACCGGCCCGGCACCCGGTTCGACCGATGACAGCGCCGTGCGTGGGGTTGGGGGTGGGGTGGGAGAGAGGGTCATGCGAGGTGGGAGCGGATCAGGAAACGGACGCCGTCCGGGGCCTCCAGGCTGAAGCCGCTGCCACGCCCCGGGACCACGTCGACCGTGAGCCTGGTGTGCCGCCACAGCTCCCACTGGGCCCTCGACATCCAGAACTCGATCGCCTCGGGCACGCCGTCGACCGCCAGCGTGGCGAGCAGCACGTCCGACCCGCCGGTGCGGAACTCGCCGGCCGGGTAGCACATCGGGGCGCTGCCGTCGCAGCAGCCGCCGGACTGGTGGAACATCAGCGGCCCGTGCCGCCCCCGCAGCGACCGGATCAGCTCGGCCGCCGCGGGGGTGAGGGTGACCACGGACGTTGGCATCAGAAGAAGCCGAGCTTCTTCGGGGAGTAGCTGACCAGCAGGTTCTTCGTCTGCTGGTAGTGCTCCAGCATCATCTTGTGGTTCTCCCGGCCGATGCCGGACTGCTTGTACCCGCCGAACGCGGCGTGCGCCGGGTACGCGTGGTAGCAGTTCGTCCACACCCGGCCGGCCTGGATCGCCCGCCCCGCCCGGTACGCGGTGTTCATGTCCCGGGTCCAGACGCCGGCCCCGAGTCCGTACAGGGTGTCGTTGGCGATCTTCACGGCGTCGTCGAGGTCGGCGAAGGAGGTCACCGAGACGACGGGGCCGAAGATCTCCTCCTGGAAGATCCGCATCGAGTTGTCGCCCTCGAAGACGGTCGGCTCGACGTAGTAGCCGCCGGACAGCTCGCCCCCGAGGTCCGCCCGCGAGCCGCCGGTCAGCACCTTCGCGCCCTCCTGGCGGCCGATGTCCAGGTAGGACAGGATCTTCTCCAGCTGGTCGTTGGACGCCTGCGCGCCGATCATCGTGTCGGTGTCGAGGGGGTGCCCCTGGCGTACCTGCCGGGTCCGGTCGACGGCCGCCGCGAGGAAGTCCGCGTAGTGGCCCTGCTGGATCAGCGCCCGCGACGGGCAGGTGCACACCTCGCCCTGGTTGAGGGCGAACATGGTGAAGCCTTCGAGGGCCTTGTCCAGGAAGTCGTCGGAGGCCGCGCTGACGTCGTCGAAGAAGATGTTCGGGCTCTTGCCGCCCAGCTCCAGGGTGACGGGTCTGATGTTCTCGCTGGCGTACTGCATGATCAGCCGACCGGTGGTGGTCTCGCCGGTGAACGCCACCTTCGCCACTCGGGGCGAGGAGGCGAGGGGCTTGCCCGCCTCGACGCCGAAGCCGTTGACCACGTTGACCACGCCGGGCGGGAGCAGGTCGGCGATGAGCGAGATCAGGTAGTGGATCGACGCCGGGGTCTGCTCGGCCGGCTTCAGCACCACCGCGTTGCCGGCCGCCAGGGCCGGGGCGAGCTTCCAGACGGCCATCAGGATCGGGAAGTTCCACGGGATGATCTGCCCGACGACGCCGAGCGGCTCGTGGAAGTGGTACGCCACCGTGTCGTCGTCCAGCTCGCCGAGTGATCCCTCCTGGGCCCGGATCGCTCCGGCGAAGTAGCGGAAGTGGTCGATCGCGAGGGGGATGTCGGCGGCCAGGGTCTCGCGTACCGGCTTTCCGTTCTCCCAGGTCTCGGCGACCGCGAGGGACTCCAGGTTCTCCTGCATCCGGTCGGCGATCCGGTGGAGGATCAGCGCCCGCTCGGCGACCGGGGTGCGTCCCCAGGCGTCGGCCGCGCCGTGTGCGGCGTCGAGGGCGCGTTCGACGTCCTCGGCGGTGCCCCGGGCCACCTCGCAGAAGGCCTGGCCGGTGACCGGGGTGGGATTGGTGAAGTACTGGCCGCGGTGCGGCTTCACGTACTCGCCGCCGATGAAGTGGTCGTAGCGGGACTGCCAGTGGGTGGGCGCGTCGTAGCGCGTCATCGGTACCTCCGCCGTCGTTGGTCGGGGTGGATGGCGCGACGTTAGTTACTCGGACGTTGCAGCGACGTTGCGCCGCTGAGTCCGTACTCGATGCCGAGCTGGCGGGCGCGGGCCAGCGCGAGGGGCCGGCGGGGTGCGCCCGGCGGCAGCGCCCGCGCCAGGGCCTGCCAGGCGGCCAGGTCGTCCGCGCCGGCCGGCGTCGCGGTCCACGCCGCGAGCGCCGCCGCGTCGCCGCCGGCCAGCACGGCGGCGCGCAGCTGCCCGTCGACCAGCCGGCGCAGCCGCGCCACCCCCGGCGCGTCGGAGGAGGGGAGCAACGACCCGGGGTACGCGTCGAGGGCACCCGCCACCTCACCGCGTTCCAGCAGCTCCACGACGGTACGGAAGTCCGCCCGCACCCGGGGACGCAGCCGGTAGGGGCGGGAGTCGAGCAGGTCGGCGCCCAGCGCCCGGCGCAGCCGGGACAGCTCGGCGCGCAGGGTGACCGGGTGCAGCCGGTCGTCGCCGTACAGGTCGAGGCCGAGCTGCTCGCCGGTGCGCCCGCGTGGATGGTCGAGCAGCAGCACCAGCAGCTCGCTGTGCCGCCGGCCGAGCCGGATGGTCCGCCCGCCGGCACGCAGCTCGGCCTCGTCGCGGCCGAGCGCGGCGACGGTGACCGTACCGGCGTCAGCCGGCGTGTCGGCGGCGAGCTGGGCCTCGGCGGCGCGGGCGGTGGCCCGGACCAGGGCGAGGCTCTGCGGGTGGGCGAGGTGATCGCCGCCGGTGATGTCGACCGCGCCGAGCATCCGTCCGGTGGCCGGGTCGTGGATCGGGGCGGCGGCGCAGGTCCACCGCTGCACGGGCCGGCTGAAGTGCTCGGTGGCGAAGATCTGCACGCTGTGGTCGACGGCGAGGGCGGTGCCGGGGGCGTTGGTGCCGGCGTGCGCTTCGTCCCAGCGGGCGCCCGGCACGAAGTTCATCCGCTCGGCGTGCCGGAGTACGCCGGGGTGCCCCTCCACCCAGAGCAGTCGCCCGTGCGCGTCGCAGACCGCCATGAGGTGCGCCCCGTCCAGCGCGATGCCGCCGAGCAGGTCCCGGAACAGCGGCAACACCCGGGCGAGGGGGTGGGCCGCCCGGTAGCTCTCCAGCGCGTCGTCGGTCAGCTCGACCGGTGGGGTGGCCTCGGGGTCGAGCAGCGCCGACCGCCGCCACGAGTGCCGGACCACCTCGCGGACCCGGCGCGGCTCGGTGCCCGCGCTGAGGAAGGCTTCGTGGGCGGCACCGACCTGCGCGATCCGCTCGGCCGGATCGGCACCGAACTCCAGGGCGAGCCACGGGTCAGCCACGGCGACCTCCTCGCGCCCATGGTGACCCACCTCACCCCGGATCGCCAAGGGCGGAGCCCTTGCGGTCGCCTTCGGCGGCGGTGGGACCCGGTCGACGCCGGGTGGCGCGGCGGTGGGCCCCTGCCGTACGGCGCACGGCAGGGGCCCGGTCGGCCGTTAGAGGGTCAGGGTCCAGCTGTCGACGTAGCCGGTGTCGCCGCTGGCGGCGTCCTGGACCCGCAGGGTCCAGGTGCCGTTGCGGGTCTCCGTGGAGAGGTTCACGGTGTAGGTCTGGTTGATGTTGTCGGTGCCGCTGCCGGTGCGGTTGTGCAGGGTGTACGCGCTGCCGTCCGGGGCGACGAGGCTGACCACCAGGTCACCGATGTACGTGTGCACGATCGCGACCGCGACCGTGCTGGTCGACGAGGCGGTGCCGGTGCAGCCGGAGATCGCGACCGTGCTGGAGACCGTGGCGTTGTCGCTGACCGTCACGTTGGTGCCGTTGGTGCCGGTGCAGGTGGTGGTGGCGCCGCCGGTCAGGTTCAGCGTCCAGCTGTTGAGGTAGCCGGTGTCGCCGCTGGCGGCGTCCTGGACGCGCAGCTTCCAGGTGCCGTTGGCGACCTCGCCGGAGAGGTTCACGGTGTAGGTCTGGTTGATGTTGTCGGCGCTGCCGCCGGTGCTGTTGTGCAGCGGGTAGGTGCTGCCGTCCGGGGCGACGAGGCTGACCGCCAGGTCACCGATGTACGTGTGCACGATGTCCACGGCGACGGTGCTGCCGGAGCCGGCGTTGCCGGTGCAGCCAGCGATGGTGATGCTGCTCTCCACCGTGGCGTTGTCGCTGATGGACGTGTCGGTGCCGTTGGTCTGCGTGCAGCCGGAGGGCGGCGGGGGCGGCGGGGTGGTGCCGCCGTCGCCGACGTGGAGGAGCTTGTTCGGCGAGCCGGTGCCCGGGCTGGTCACCACGTTGCTGGTGGCGTCGTCGACCAGCTTGTCGCGGACCTGCTGCGGGGTGAAGGCCGGGTTGGCGGCTAGTGCGAGCGCGGCGGCGCCGACCACGTGCGGGGTCGCCATCGAGGTGCCGCTGATGCTGTTCGTGGCGGTGTCGCTGGTGTACCAGGCCGAGGTGATCGAGCTGCCCGGGGCGAAGATGTCCAGGCAGGAGCCGATGTTGGAGTAGCCGGCCTTGGCGTCGGTGCTGGTGGTCGCGCCGACCGTGATGCCGGCGGGGGTGCTCGCGGGCGAGCTGTCGCAGGCGTTCGCGCCGTAGTCGTTGCCGGCGGCGAGGCCGTAGGTGACGCCGTCCGCGATGGAGCGGGCCACCGCGTCGTTGGTGGCCTGGTCGAAGCCGCCGCCGAGGCTCATGTTGGCGACCGCCAGCTCACCGGCGGCGTGGTTGCCGGTGACCCAGTCGATGCCGGCGATGACCCCCGCGTTGGTGCCGTTGCCCTCGCAGTCGAGCACCCGGACGCCGACCAGGGTGACGCCCTTGGCCACGCCGTACGCGGTGCCGCCGACCGTGCCGGCGACGTGGGTGCCGTGCCCGTTGCAGTCGTCGGCGGTGCCGCCGTCGACCGAGTCGTACCCGGAGACGGCCCGGCCGCCGAAGTCGCTGTGCGAGAGGCGGATGCCGGTGTCGATGATGTACGCCTTCACGCCCGCGCCGTTGTTCGCGTACGTGTAGGAGCTGTCGAGGGGGAGGGCCCGCTGGTCGATCCGGTCCAGGCCCCAGGACGGGGTGGGGTTCTGCGTGGCGGAGATGCGTACGGTGTGGTTCTGCTGCACGTAGCTGACCGCCGGGTCGGCGGCGAGCCGCCGGGCCGCGGTTTCCGTCAGCCGGGCCTCGAACCCGCGCAGCGCGTTCTGGTACGTCCGGCCGACGGCGCCGCCGTGCTTGCCGGCGAGGCCACGGGCCCGGCTGCCGACCTCGGGCCGGCCGACCGCGGTGTCCTTGAACACCACGATGTACGAGTTCTCGACCGCGGTCGCGCCGCCGGCGAGGAGGATCTGGCCCTCGGCGGGGGCTGCGGTCGCCGGAGCGCCGAAGGCCATGGTCGCGGTGACGGCGGCGGTGGCCACACCGATACGCCAGCGGCGTCCTGTGGCGGGTGAGTCTGTCATCCCTCGGGTCTTTCCTTCCTTGAACTGCGCGCTTGTGGCGCGCCAATCGATCAAGGCTGATCGAATGACGGGGATCGTATGGCACCCGGAGCGAAGGACAGAGATATGTTGATGTATTCGTGACCAGGATGGGCCCCATGCCGCCACAATCTGGCGTAAAGGGTTCCGGCGCGGGTCCTCCCCCGCAGCCGCTCAGCCGAAGGCGGCGTCGAGGATGTCCAGGCCCCGGGACAGCTCCGCGTCGGAGATGACCAGCGGCGGCAGGAGGCGCAGCACGTTGCCGTACGTGCCGCAGGTCAGGGTGAGCAGGCCGGCGGCGTGGCAGGCCGCCGACACCGCCGCCGCAGCGGCCGGATCCGGGACGAGCGTGCCCGGCTGCACCAGCTCCACGGCGAGCATCGCGCCCCGGCCGCGTACCTCGGCGACCCGCGCGTCGCGGGCGGCGATCGCGTGCAGCCGGTCGGCCATCGTCGCGCCGATCCGGCGGGCGGCGGCGGCCAGGTCCAGCTGGTGCATGGTTTCGATCGTGGCGAGCGCCGCCGCGCAGGCGATCGGGTTGCCGCCGTACGTGCCCCCGAGGCCGCCCACGTGCACCGCGTCCATCAGCTCCGCCCGGCCCGTCACGGCCGCCAGCGGCAGGCCGCCCGCGATGCCCTTCGCCAGGGTCACCAGGTCCGGCACGACGCCCTCGTGGTCGCAGGCGAACCAGTCCCCGGTGCGGCAGAACCCGGTCTGGATCTCGTCGGCGACGAAGACCACCCCGGCCGCCGTCGCCCACTCGCGCAGCGCCGGCAGGAAACCCGTCTCCGGTACGACGAAACCGCCCTCGCCCTGGATCGGCTCGATCAGCAGCGCGGCCACGTTCTCCGCGCCGACCTGCTTCTCCACCGTCTCGATCGCCCGTGCCGCCGCCTCGGCCCCGGACAGGCCCCCGTCGCGCAGCGGGTACGACATCGGCACCCGGTAGACCTCGCCCGCGAACGGCCCGAACCGGTGCTTGTACGGCATGTTCTTCGCCGTCAGCGCCATCGTCAGGTTGGTCCGCCCGTGGTAGGCGTGGTCGAACACCACCACCGCCGGCCGCCCCGTGGCGTGCCGGGCGATCTTCACGGCGTTCTCCACCGCCTCCGCGCCCGAGTTGAACAGCGCCGAGCGCTTCTCGAAGCTGCCCGGGGTCAGCGCGTTGAGCTGCTCGCACACCGCCACGTACGACTCGTACGGCGCGACCATGAAGCAGGTGTGGGTGAACCGCTCGACCTGCGCGCGTACCGCCGCCACGACGCGCGGCGCGGAGTTGCCGACGTTGGTGACCGCGATGCCGGCGGCGAAGTCGATCCACTCCCGCCCGTCGACGTCGGTGATCGTGCCGCCGCCGGCCCGGTCCACGTACGCGCCGACGACGCTGCCGACGCCCCGAGCCACGGCGGCGCCCCGCCGCTTGTGCAACTCCTCCGAAGACGACATTGCTCAGCCCTCGATGTGGTGCATGACGTGCTTGATCCGGGTGTAGTCCTCCAGGCTGTAGACCGACAGGTCCTTGCCGTGCCCGGAGTGCTTGAACCCGCCGTGCGGCATCTCCGACACGAACGGGATGTGGGTGTTCACCCAGACGCAGCCGAAGTCGAGCCGGCGGGTCATCTGCATCGCCCGGCCGTGGTCGCGCGTCCACACCGACGCCGCCAGGCCGTAGTCGACGCCGTTGGCCCAGCGCACCGCCTCGTCCTCGTCGGAGAAGCGCTGCACGGTGATGACCGGCCCGAACACCTCCTGCTGGATGATCTCGTCGGCCTGCCGCACGCCGGAGACGACGGTGGGGGAGTAGAAGAAGCCGCGCTCGCCGACCCGCGACCCGCCGGTCTGCACGCTCGCGTGGTCGGGCAGCCGGTCGACGAACCCGCTGACCCGGGCGAGCTGGTTGGCGTTGTTCAGCGGGCCGTAGAGCACGTCGGCGTCGTCCGGCGCGCCGGTGCGCGTGTTGCGGGCCTGCTCGGCCAGCGCCGCCACGAAGTCGTCGTGGACGCCCGGACCGGCCAGCACCCGCGTCGCCGCCGTGCAGTCCTGGCCCGCGTTGAAGTAGCCACCCACCGCGATCGCCTCGGCCGCCGCCGCCACGTCCGCGTCGTCGAAGATCACCACCGGGGCCTTGCCGCCCAGCTCCAGGTGGGTCCGCTTCAGGTCCGGCGCGGCGGCGGAGGCGACCTCCATGCCCGCGCGGGTCGAGCCCGTGATCGACACCAGCTGCGGGGTCGGGTGCGACACGAGGGTACGACCGGTGTCCCGGTCGCCGCAGACCACGTTGAACACGCCGGGCGGAAAGAACTCGGCGGCGATCTCGGCCAGCAGCAGCGTCGACACCGGCGTGGTGTCCGACGGCTTCAGCACCACCGTGTTGCCGGCGGCGAGGGCCGGGGCGATCTTCCAAACCGCCATCATCAGCGGGTAGTTCCACGGGGTGACCTGGGCGCACACGCCGATCGGCTCCCGCCGCACGTACGAGGTGTGGCCCGCGAGGTACTCCCCGGCCGAGCGGCCCTCCAGCAGCCGGGCCGCCCCCGCGAAGAAGCGGAACTGGTCCACCGCCGGCGGCAGCTCCTCCTCGGCGGTGAGCTGGCGGGGCTTGCCCGTGTTACGCACCTCGGCGTCGACCAACTCCGCCGCCCGCGCCTCCACGGCGTCGGCGAGCTTCAGCAGCGCCTTCTGCCGCTCGCCCGGGGTGGTGTCCCGCCACGTCTCGAACGCGGCGGAGGCCGCCCGCATGGCCGCGTCCACGTCCGCCGCGCCGGAGACCGGCGCCTGGGCGAAGACCTCGCCGGTGCACGGGTCGACCAGGTCGGCGTACCCGCCGTCGGAAGGATCGACGTACTCGCCGTCGACGAAGTTGCGCAGCTGCTGCTGGTCGCTCATCAGGTGTCTCCGAGGGATTGCCGGGGATGCGGACAGCGGAGGTTATCGGAATCTGACTGCCATCTTCGCTACTGAATTCGCGGCAGACAAGGCCTTGAGCGACTGTTTCCGTGTGGAAGCGGCTGTTCCCGCGCAGGCTGTGGCTCGGCTACGCTGCCGAGCTGTGGAGCCGAGAGCCTTCTTCGTCGCCGGCCGCCCCGCACACGGCGAGGGCGAGCTGACCGTCACCCACCCGTACGACGGCCGGGCGGTGGGGCGTACCACGCTCGCCACGCCCGACCAGGTCGAGGCCGCCGTCGCCGCCGCGGCTCAGGTGGCGGCGCAGGCCGCGGCCCTGCCCGCGCACGCCCGCGCGGCGGCCCTGGACCACGTCTCGCGGCGGCTCGCTGAGCGCGCGGCGGAGGTCGCCGACCTGATCACCGCCGAGAACGGCAAACCGGTCAAGTGGGCGAAGGCCGAGGTGGGGCGGGCGGTGTCGACGTTCCGCTGGGCGGCCGAGGAGGCCCGTCGCTTCTCCGGCGAGCTGCAACGCCTCGACACCGACCCCGCCGCCACCGGGCGGATCGCGCTGGTCCGCCGGGCGCCGAAGGGGCCCGTGCTGGGGATCGCGCCGTTCAACTTCCCACTCAACCTGGTCGCGCACAAGGTCGCCCCGGCCATCGCCGTCGGCGCGCCCATCATCGTGAAGCCGGCCCCCGCCACCCCGCTGTCGGCGCTGCTGCTCGGCGAGATCCTCGCCGAGACCGCGCTGCCCGCAGGCATGTTCTCGGTGTTGCCGCTGCCCAACGAGCGGGCCACCGAGCTGGTCGCCGACCCCCGGCTGCCGGTGGTGTCGTTCACCGGCTCCGGGCCGGTCGGCGCGGCCATCCGCCGGTCCGTGCCCGACAAGCACGTCACCCTGGAGCTGGGCGGCAACGCGGCGGCGGTGATCTGCGAGGACTGGAACACCGACGAGGACCTCACCTTCGCCGCGCACCGGATCGCCACGTTCGCCAACTACCAGGCCGGGCAGTCGTGCATCGCCGTGCAGCGGGTGTACGTGCACGAATGGCTCTACGACGCCTTCCTGCCGAGGCTGGTCGCATCGGTGGAGGCGCTGCGCACCGGCGACCCGGCCGACCCGCTGACCGACGTCGGCCCCCTGGTGTCGGTCGAGGCCGCGCAGCGGGTCGAGGCGTGGGTCGACGAGGCGGTGGTGGCCGGGGCGACCATCGAGGTGGGCGGGCGGCGCGACGGCGCCACCTACCCGCCGACCGTGCTCTCCGGCGTGCCCACCGACGCCAAGGTGTGCGCCGAGGAGGTGTTCGGGCCGGTGCTCGTGGTCGCCCGGGCCGAGAACGACGCCGCCGCGTTCGCCGCCGTCAACGACTCCGCGTACGGGTTGCAGGCCGGCGTCTTCACCCACCGGCTCGACGTCGCCTTCGCCGCCCACCGGGCCCTCGACGTCGGCGGGGTGATCGTCGGGGACGTGCCGTCGTACCGGGCCGACCAGATGCCGTACGGGGGAGTGAAGGGCAGCGGCGTCGGGCGGGAGGGCCTGCGCAGCGCCATGGACGACTACACCGACCCGAGGGTGCTGGTCCTCACCGGGGTGCAGTTGTAGAGCCTGCGGGCGTCGGCGGCGTCACCAGGTGCCGTCGTCGTGGACCCGCGCGGGGGCCCGGCCGAGCAGCAGGGTGGTCAGGGCGGCATCGATGTCGTCGCCGAGGAACCACTCGCCGGCCTGGTCCAGCGCGAAGACCCGGCCCCGCTCGTCGATGGCGATGATGCTCTCCTGGTTTTCCGTCCCGATCGGGAACAGCCGTACGCCGAGCACGGCGGCGAAGTCCGCGAGCGTGTCGGCGTTGTGGGCGACCAGGTGCGGCATGACGTCGAACCGCGAGATCCACACCTGCTGGCCGGGGCCGCACCGAGACCCGATCAGGCCGGGGAACCGGGTGATGGCCTCCACCGCCGCGGGAAACGCGACGTGGGAGTGGTCGGCCCCGACGACGGCCGTGACGTCCCGGACGGCGGCGGCGGCCATGATCCTGTCCCCGATGTGCGGCGCCCAGCCGGCGGCGACGAGGGCGTGCGCCACCTCGTCGGGGAAGCGGCCCGGCTCGGGCGCCGGGGCCGGGTCGGGTGACCAGGGCTGCCTGAACCCCAGGTCGGACCAGGGGAGCACGTTCATGTGCACCAGGAACCGGAGGCACGCGTCGCAGGGGCGGTCGGCCGGCCCGCCCGCCGGGTCGCCCGGCTCGCGCACCCAGTACAGCTCGAACAGGCCGCCCGCGAAGAGGACCCGCGCCTCGTCGAGGGTCGCCGGGGCCTGCCCCTCGGCGGCGCGCCGGTGGTCGTGGTCGTGCAGGACGTCCGACACGACGATCAGCTCGGCGTGCCGGTCCACCCCCCGGACCAGGTGACCGGGCGGCTGAGCCTCCAGGTATTCCTGGACCAGCCGGTGGTGCCGCAACACCGCCTCGCCCTTGGCCCCCCACGCGCGGTGCATCCGGCCGCCCACGGTCAGGTGCGCGGCAGTGCCGGGGGCCGGCAGGCGACGGATCTCGCGGAGCAACTGGCTCGCCGGGTCGACGGTGCGCGGCGCGGGCTGCGCCGGCCGGCTGCGCCGGTACATCTCCCGCACGGCGGGGAACGGCAGGCGCGGCCACGTCGAGACCTCGCCGGTCTCCTTGTCCACCACCGTGGTCGGCAGGTCGCCCGGGAGAACCGCGGCCGACGGGGTCACCGTCGACGTGATCAGGTAACCCAGGTCGAACTCCTCGACCAGCGGGGCGCACTCGTGCCCGAGGCGCTGGGAGTCCCGGTGGGCCCAGACGGTGGCGAGCTGTTCGGCCTGCTGACGGTCGATCACCCACCCGAAGTTACCGGACCCCACGGAATCCGTGGCGCCCGGTATGGTCTGCCGTACCGAGGGTGACGGGGAGGTCGGCGTTGGCAGAGAGCGTGGACCGGGAGGCCAACCGGGCGCTGCGAGCCCGGTTCGACGAGGTGTACGGGCATTATCGCCAGCTCCGTTCCGGTCTGGACGAGCTGCGGTCCCGGCTCGCATCGCTGCGGGTCACCGCACGCTCCGACGACGGTCAGGTGACCGTGGTGGCCGGTGCCCGGGGCGACATCGTCTCGGTGGAGCTCACCCCCGCCGCCCTCCGGAGCCGTGACGCCGGGGCCCTGAGCCGCAAGATCACCTCAACGGTGCACCGCGCCACCGCCACCGCGGTCGCCGAAACCCAGGAGCTGGTGGTGGGCTACCTGCCGGCCGGGTCGGGGTCGATGGAGTTCCTCCGCACCGGTGACTTCGACGCCCTGCTGGGCCGGGCCGACGCCGTCATGCGGGGCGGGGAGCGACCGGCGTGACCGACGGGCAGCTCTGGCTGGACCCGGGCCGCGCGCGGCGCGGCGGGGCCGACCTGACCTCGGCCGGCGAGGCCGTCACCGACCGGCGGGCCCAGGCGGGGGGCCAGCTCGCGGCGGCCAGCGCCGCCCGGCCCTGGGGGCGGGACGACATCGGCTCGGCGTTCGAGAAGCAATACCGGGGGTTCGAGGAGACGCTGCTGCGGGCCTGGGCGGGGCTCGGGCGCGCGCTCGAGCACCTGGGCGAGGACGTCGTGCGGTCGGTGGACAACTCCGTGCGGACGGACGCGCACAGCGCCGGACGACTCGACCGGATCTCCGACCAGCGGCCCGCCGGGCGCTGACGACCCGGAGGCCCCCGTGACCCTGCTGCCGAGCCCGATCCCGCACCCGCTGGACTACTCGCCCTGGGCCCTGCCCGGCTGGGTCTACGAGGCGCTCGACTGGGTGATCGGGGTGGAGTGGCCGCAGGGCGACGAGAAGGCGGTCTGGGACCTCGCCGACCAGTGGTACGGCGTGGCCGAGGCCCTGGCCGGTCCGCGCGCCGACGCGGTCGCCGCCGCCGGGGAGGTCCGCAGCGGGTACGGCGGGGTCGGGGCGGTCGCGGAGGCGTTCGACGCGGCCTGGCGGCGGGTGGCAGCGGGCGACGAGGCCCCGCTGCCGGTGCTGCTGGCCGTGAGCGGTGACCTCGGCCGGCTGGTCGAGGAGTGCGGCTGCGACATCGAGGGCGCCAAGCTGGAAGTCTGGATCGAGCTGGGCATCCTCGTCGTCGAGCTGCTCTCCCTCGCGGTGGCGGCGGTGCTCACCGCCGGTGCCGCCTCGCCCGCCGCCGGCGCCGCGATCGCCGCCAGCCGGTTCGTCGTGCAGCAGATATTCAAGAAGCTGCTGGCCCAGCTCGCCCGCAAGACCCTCAAGCAGGGCCTCAAGGAGGCCGGCGAGCGCGCCGCCAAGCAGGTGGCCGAGGGCGGCATGCGCGGCCTCGCCCGGAAGGCGGCGCGCGGCGGGCTGGAGGAGGCGGCCGAGGAGTCCGGGATCACGCTCGCCACCCAGGCGTACCAGAACTCGACCGGCCGCCGGCACGGCCTGGACCTGACCGACGCGGGGATGTCCGCGCTCGGCGGCCTGGCGGGCGGGGCGGCGGCGCCGCTGGCCGGCCTCGGGCGGCACGCGACCGGGCGGGCGGCGCGGGTCGGCGAGCACCTCGGCCGGGAGATGACCGGCGAGGTGATCGCCGAGCAGGCGGCGAGCCTCGCCACCGGGCAGGGCCTGGTGTCGCTGGAGGCCGCGGCGCGGGCCGCCGCGTCGGGGGCCACCGGGTCGACCACCGCACAGACCGACGCGGCGCTGCACAAGCGCCTCGACGGCCGGATGGCCGCTCTCACGGGGGCGTCCTTCGCCCCGACGGACCTCGGTGCGCTGGCGCCTGCCCCGACCGATGCCACCCTCGGCCCCGGCCCGGAGCGTCCCACCGTTCCGCTTCCGCGCGACGGCGCGGGGCCCGGCGCCGTCGCTCCGACGCTCGGGGCGAGCGGGTCGGGTCCGGGCCCGGCAGCGTCGGCCACGGTCGAGGCGGCCGGCGACGCGCTGCGGACGCACGCCCCGTCGTCCTCGGCCGTGGCACCCGAGTCACCGCTCGTCGCGTCCGTCGACGCCCACGCCGCCGGCACGGTCGGCGGTGGCCACGTGGGCCAGATGCCGACCACGTTGGCGGAGGTGCCCACGGAGACGGCGCCGCAGCCGCCGGCCACGTCCGGCGCGACCGACGGGTCGGCGGCCTCCCGCGCGACGGTCAGCCCGACGCTGTCCTCGGTCGCTCCGGCCGAGCCCGCGCAGCTTGACACGCGGGGAGCCGGGGCGATGTCCCCGCCCGTCGCCGCTGCCACCGTCGCCGACGGCGTCGGGCCCCACGCCGCCGGCGTGCCGGGGACCCCGGCGGCATACCACCTGCCGGCCCCGGCGAGCGGCACCGTCGCGCCGCCCCCGGTGGTCTCGCCGACGGCCGGTTCGGGCACGGTGGGCACGGCCAGACCGGCGGTCCCCGGACCCGACGTCCCGCTCCCGCCCCCGGCACCCCGCTTCCCCCTGCTGCAGTCGTTGGATCCGCGGTCGCGGTCCTCGGATCGTCCGGTCCCGCCGCCGCGCAGGTCGCCCGAGTGGCACGCCAGGCGGCGGGCCGAGCGCGAGGCGCACGACCGGCACCGCTACCGGGCGCGCTTCCACCAGCAGCGCGCCCTGCACGAGGACAACCGGCGCTTTTTGGGGGCCCGGAAGCTGCGTTCCCGGTACGAGTTCTTCCAGCGGCGCGCCAGCGAGTACGCCGCCTACGCGCTCAGCCTGAAGCAACGGGGTCAGGGCTACCTCGCGACGTCGTGGCACCGGATGGCGGTGGCGGACGAGCGGGCCGCCTACGAGTCACGCGAACTGGCCGAGGCGGTGCTCGCCGGCACGGTCGCGCCGCAGTTCGTCGAAGTCACCGATCCCCTCGACTTCTACTCGATCAACACGGACGATCCGTCGCTCGTCGTCGGAGAGGTGCAGACCTCCGGCCCCTCGGCGCTGACCGGAGACGACCACCCGCCGCCGATCGACCGGTCCCGCCGGTACGGGCAGTGGGGCGGGCTCCGGCCACCGTTGGCACTGCACCAGTCGGACCTCGAACGGGCCATGCCCAGGGACGCCGACGGGCGGGCCCTGCGCACCGCCGACCCCCGCCGGGGCGACTGGTTCAGGCTCGCCAACGACGGCGGGCCGGTCGCCGACCCGACCCGAGGCATCAACTGCCTGGACTGCACCCTGTCCCTGTACGAGACGTGGATGCACGGTCGTCCCCGGGTCTCCGCGCCCCGCACCTTCGACGCGTACGCCGCCGGAGACATCAGCCGCCCCCTCGGCGGCGAGCTCGGCGGCCCGGGGCGGGTCGAGGACGCCACCGGCGGGCGCTTCCAGAAGCTCGTGGACCCCGACGACGGCACTCCGGCCGACGACAGGTGGGGTGTGGTCAACCGGGGGTTCGGCAGCATCGAGGGGCAGCTGCGCGCCGGAGGGCACGGCAGTTACGCGTTCCTCATCACCACGTACGAGGGCGGCGGGTCGCACGCCTGGGTGGCGCTGAACCAGAACGGTAGCGTGCTCTACCTGGACCCGCAGAGCGGAACCGTGTCGGACATGCCGATCTACACGCACAGCGGGTTGCCGGCCCCGCACAACGTGGTCGGGATCGACGCCCTGGTCCTCGGGTCGGACGGCGCCCCCATGCCGATGGCGGGACGTGGGCCGGGGATGTTCAGCCAGCGGGCCGGGGTGGTGGCCGACCAGCCGCCGCAGGACCGGTCGCGGGAGTGGCAGCCGGGCCCCGACGACCCCACGGACGACGAGCTGTACGTCAACCGGATGCACCTGCTCGAAGGCCCCGGAACAGGCTTCGTGGGCACCGAGCCGGAAGGTATGCCTCGGGCAGACGGGGAAGGCGCCTCGTCGCTGGATCCTGTCGCCAGCGGTGACGCACGGACCAACCTGTAGGAGAGACAGGTTCTGCGCGGACTGCGTGAGCGGGCGCTAGAAGAAGCGGACCACATCGAGTCCGTGCTCAGGACCGTGGGTCGACAGGTGACGGAGTCACTCGGAATCCAGGAATTGGTCGATCTTCGTGACGTCGAGTTCCGTGTCAAGAGCTTCGAGTCGATCGAGCGCAAGTTCCTAGACGAGGCAGCCGTCGTCGGCGAGTCGGTGGAGGGATTTGCTGTCGCGGTCAACGATGTGCTCCGGTTCTCGTTCTCCATGCCGGGGGGTGAGTTCTACAAGCCTGCGTTGGAAGCGATTCTGGCAAGGCTGACGAGCCTTGGCTTCGACGCCGAAGATGACTCGTGCAAGAACTTCTGGCATCCTGGGAACAGGTTCTACGGGTTCAACTGCACCATGCGCTCCCCGTCTGGTCAGGTGTTCGAGTTGCAGTTGCACAGCAATGCTTCCAGGGAGGCCTGGCTGCGAACGCACCAGGCATACGGGGTGTTGCGCCGGGAATCCGAGCCGAGCTTTCGTCGTCTGCCCGCTTTCCTCGAGATGCTTCGGGTCAACCGTGAATCCGGGCTGCCCGATTCTGTGCCGGAAGGTCTCTCGCTCAGGTTTCCCGCGAAGGATGCCACGTTCGCCAAGTGGATCTCGGGTCGCCAGGCCGTCTGGCGAGACTACCTTGAATGGCTGTGTTCGCGAGGTGAATCGTTTCGGGACGTTGTCGCCGGATTTGGCCTCACGGCAGACGATTTCCCTGTCTCCGAGCAACTAATCAACCTTCTGGAGCGCGAAGATGTTGACCTATTGCGCGATATACAAGAACGAAGACGATGATGAGCCGGCAGGGATCTTCATCGTGGACCCGATCGAGGGCCGGGCCTTGATTTGGAATCATCGCCTCGGGGGCTGGTCCTACGATCCCGGTCTTGCTTTCCGGTTCCTTGAGGATTACCGGAACCTTGATCGTTGCCGAGAGGTGGACGAGCCTCGGGGGCGGCAGGTGGCCCTTGCTGTGACCGGTGCCGAGTTGCCGGGCAAGGACGAGGTGACGGCGCTATTCAAGCGGGAGGGCGACCGCGGCGCGGACCCGACCGTTGCCGCCCCGTAACGACGGACGGCGACGGGGCGCAGGCGAGCCGGGGAGACCTTGGTGCGCGGCGCCTCTCTTGGGCCACCTCGCCCCTAGCTAGCTCTCCCGCCAGCACGTCTGGGGGCAGGACCGGGGCGGGGAACCCGGTGGACGTGGGTGGCGGGGGTGTGGCTATTATTAGTCCGCACGCCGCCCGGCCCCGCCGGAGCGGAGCGCATGGTGGCTGTAGCTCAGTTGGCAGAGCACCGGGTTGTGGTCCCGGTTGTCGTGGGTTCAATTCCCATCAGTCACCCTCAGCACGAAGGCCCCCTCCGCTCGGAGGGGGCCTTCGCCGTTGCTGCCGAGGGCCGGAGCCCGCGGCCGGGTCAGGCGGTCGGCTCCGCGCTCGGGGACTCGGCCGCGTCGTCGGGGGTGGCCTCGGCATCCGGCGAAGCGGCGGCGTCCGGGTCGTACGGGAGGGCGCTGCCCTTGACGTACTCGTCCCAGCTCAGGTTCCAGTCGGTCCAGCCGTTGCCGTTGGCGAGCTTGCGTTCGGTGCCCTTGACGGTGATCGGGTCGCCGACCCGGGTGTTGTCGAACAGCCAGGCGCCGTACTTCATCGACACGTTGACGCAGCCGTGCGAGACGTTGACGCTGCCCTGCTGGCCCTCGGACCAGGGCGCGGCGTGGATGAACTCGCCGCCCCAGGTGAGGCGCTGAGCATAGTCGATCTTGGTGCGGTAGCCGTCCTCGGGACCCAGTTCCTCGAAGGTGTCGAAGACCGTCTTGCGTAGCTTCTCGATGACCACCATCGTGCCACTGGACGACGGCGTGCTCTTCTTGCCGAGGCTGACGGGGATGGTCTTGATCACCTTGCCGTCCTTGGTGACGGTCATCCGCTTCGTCTTGTTGTCGACCGTCATGATCACCGCCGGGCCCGTCTTGATGTCGACCGTCAGGTCCGCCCGGCCGTACCAGCCGTCACCGAGGGGGAGGCCACCGGCCTGCACGCGGTACGAGATGGTGCTGCCGGCCTTCCAGAACTCCTTCGGCCGGTAGCGGATCTCGGTGGGGCTGACCCAGTGCCAGATGCCCTCCTGGGCCGGCGTGGAGGTCACCGTCATCCGCCGCTGGACGTCGTCCCGGTAGTCCTCGGGGATGGACCGGCTGAACTTCACGATCAGCGGCATGCCGACGCCGACGACCTGGTCGTCGCCGAGGAAGCTGCTGACCCGTATCTGCTTGCCGGGCTTGGCCATGGTGGTGAAGGTGCTGGTCGCCTGCGCCGGCTTGCCGTCGTCCCCGGTCGCCGTGACGGTGGCCGTGTAGGTCTCGCCGTACTTCAGGGCGCCCTTGGGCAGCCAGCTCTTCCCGTCACCGGAGAGCGCGCCCTCGACGGGCGCGCCGGCCGAGTCCTTCAGCTCGATCGCGGTGTCCTTCGTGTCCTTCGTGGTGAAGGTGATGCCGGTGGACGCCGGCACGTCCTTCGCGTCGGCCGCGGGCTCGGTGATGGTCGCCGCGGCCTTGGGTGCGCTCTCGCCGCCACCCTGCCAGGCCGACGGCTTGCCCCCCTCGCCGTCGGTGCAGGCGCTGGTGAGCGCCAACACGGCGGCGAGCAGCCCCGCCGCGAACACGCGGCGTCGGCCACCGCGCCGGGTCAGCTGGTCCTGGGTTGCGCGCATGATTCCCTCACTGTCGTGGTGCCCCGGTTGCCCATCGTCTCTCACTGACGCACGGAAACAGGTACCCGTTGCCGGAGGTGAAGAGAAACACTCGAACCATGATGTCTGAATCTGGCGAAAAGTCGTACTTTGACGAGTGATGCTCGCAAATGACGGGGAGCGGGCGCCGGAATCCCGGTGCCCGCCCCCCGTGCTGATGGTCCTGTCAGGCCAGAGCCGGCCCGGCACCGCCCTCCGGCACCGGCAGCGCGCTGCCCTTGACGAACTCGGACCAGCTCAGGCTCCAGGCCGTCCAGCCGTTGCCCGGCGTGAGCTTGCGCTCGGTCCCCTTGATGGTGATCGGATCGCCGACCCGGGTCTGGGAGAAGAGCCACTTCGCCTGCGCCATCGAGACGTTGACGCAGCCGTGCGAGACGTTCTGCCGCCCCTGCACGTGCTCGGACCAGGGCGCGGCATGGATGTACTCGCCGCCCCAGGTGAGCCGCTGGGCGAAGTCGATCTCGGTGACGTACCGGTTGGCCGGGTCCGGGTCGTCGCGGGTGTCGAAGACCGTGGACTCCTTCTTCTCCATCACCACCATCGTGCCGCTGGAGGAGGGGGTGCTCTTCTTGCCCAGGCTCACCGGGATCGTACGGAGGAGCTGGCCGTCCTGGTAGACGCTCATCTTCTTGGTGGCGTTGTCGACCTTCATCTCGAACGCCCGGCCGATCTTGGCAGTGGCGCTCCGGTCGACGTTGCCGTACTTGCCGTTGCTGAGCGGGATGCCGGCCAGCGCGATCCGTACGGTGATGGTGGTCCCGGGCTTCCAGTATTCCGGTGCCCGGTAGTAGGCCTGGGTGCCGTTGGAGACCCAGTGCCACGCGCCGGGCTGCGGCGGGTCGGTGCGGACGAACATCCGCTTCTGCACCGCGGCCCGGTCCTTCTCGGGGATGCCGGGGTGGAACTCGGTGACGACCGGCATACCGACGCCGTACGTCTTGTCGCTGAACAGGTAGAGCCCGGAGGCGATCATCGACTTCGGCTTGGCCATCGTCGTGAACGTGCTGGTGCCCTGCCTCGCCTCACCACCGGCGCCGGCGGCGTTGACGGTGGCCGTGTAGCGGGTGCCGTACTTCAGGGGCTCGTTCGGCACCCAGGACGAACCGTCGGCGCGCCAGCGGCCCTCGACCTTGTCGCCGTTCGCGGCGGTGAGAGTGAGGTCGGTCGCCTTGCCGCCCTCGGGGACCTTCGCGGAGATCTCGGTGCTGACCGGCCTGTTCTTGGCCCCGTCCGCCGGGCTGACCTTGAACGTCAGGCCGGCGCCCGTGGCTGAGTCGGCCGGTGCCGTTCCTGTCTCGGCGGCGACGCTGCTGCCGACGGCGGGCGCACCGTCGACGAACTCCGCCTTCTTCTGGTCGTCACCGCACCCGGTCAGTGCCAGCGACGCCATCAGGCTCAGGGCGCCTACCGTCGCCCCGGCCCGCGCGAACCTGCCCATTCCCACCTCTGTTCTCGCGTACCTGGCGGACATCGTGCCGTATGACGGCCACGCCCCACCGCCCGAGGCGGCGATCGTGGGATAATTTGGGGGGCTTCGACCGGTAAGCCTGCCCGAAGGGTGGAGCCGGGTATCGGATTGGAACCCCGCTCAGGAGGCGTGCTAGGGTTCTCTCCGTTGCCAACGAGCGCCGCTAGCTCAACTGGCAGAGCAGCGGACTCTTAATCCGCGGGTTCGGGGTTCGAGTCCCTGGCGGCGCACCAACGATCAAGGCCCTGACCTGGTAGTTCTCTGCCGGTCGGGGCCTTTTTCGCGTACGCCGGTGGTGGGTGGTCGCTCGGTGGGTGCTCGGGAGCCGTTGGACCCTGCCGGCGATGCGGGGACCGGCGGCTACTGGTGCGACGCGGCCTGGAAGGGAGGCGATCACCGATGGGCGATCATGGCCCGGTCGATCTCGTCATCTTCGACTGTGACGGGGTATTGGTGGACAGCGAGCCGATCGTCAGCCGGGTAATCGCCGACCGGATGCGGCAGCTGGGTATCCAGATCACCGACCAGGAGTGCAGTCGTACGTTCGCCGGTCTCGATCAAGCGGCGGCGGCCCGGTTGATCGCCGATCGCCTTGGTGGTGCTGTCCCGTCCGGTTGGTTCGACGCGCTGACAGTCGCGGTTGATGCCGCGCTGCGTGCCCAGGTGGCGCCGGTGCCCGGCATCGTGCCGGTGCTGCAGCAGCTTCGTGTTCCCGCCTGCGTGGCGTCGAACGGGCGGCCCGAGAAGGTCGCGTTGACCCTGGGCATCTGTGGCCTGGCGGCGTACTTCGAGGGCCGGATCTTCACGGCCGCCGAGGTCGCCCGCGGCAAACCGGCTCCTGACCTGTTTCTGCTGGCCGCCTCCAGGATGGGCGTCCCGCCTGCCCGCTGCGTCGTTGTCGAGGACAGCGAGTCCGGGGTGGCGGCCGCACGTAGCGCGGGAATGCGGGTACTGCGGTACGCGCCCGGCGGCTCCGCGCCGGGGCCGGTTGGAGCCTTCAGGAGCATGGCGGAGTTGCCGTCGCTGCTCAGCCTTGCGAACGGCAACAGGAGCATCTCGGTATGCGGCGATAGCCAATGAGGACGGAAGATCGATGGCAGCTCACGGTAGTGTCATGCCCATGGGTTCGACGGCGCGAAGGGTATCGCTGACCGGCATCAAGCCGACCGGTGAGCCGCATCTGGGCAACTACATCGGCGCGATCCTGCCGGCGCTGCGATTGGCCGACAGCTACGAGTCGCTGTATTTCATCGCGGACTATCACGCGCTGACGACGATCCGCGACCGTGATCAGTTGCAGCACTACACCCGATCCGTGGCGGCCACCTGGTTGGCGGCCGGGCTCGACCCGGATCGCACCACGTTCTACCGTCAGTCGGACATCCCGGAGATTTTCGAGCTGAACTGGATCCTGGCGTGCATGGCCAGTAAGGGCCTGATGAACCGGGCGCACGCCTACAAGGCGTCGCGTGACCGCAACCGGGAGGCCGGCAAGGAGGATCTTGACGCCGGCGTGAACATGGGCCTGTTCAACTACCCGGTGCTGATGGCGGTCGACATCCTCATCATGGATGCCGATGTGGTGCCCGTCGGTCGCGACCAGGTCCAGCATGTCGAGTACGCCGCGGACATCGCTGGCTCTTTCAACGCCGTGTACGGGGACCGGTTCAAGTTCAAGATCCCCGCTGCTGTCATTCCGGATGAGGGGTCGGCGCACACACTGCCCGGCACTGACGGGCGCAAGATGAGTAAGTCGTACGGCAACACGATTCCTCTGTTCGCGCCAGAGCCCAGCCTGCGGAAACTGATCCGGCGTATCCCGACCGACAGCGTTCCGGTGGAGGAACCGAAGGATCCCGACTCCGCTGCCGTGTTCAAGCTGCTTGAGCGGTTCGGTGCGGCGGACCTGGTCACCGAGACACGGGCGCGGCTGTCGGCCGGTGGGATGGGCTGGGGAGAGGTGAAGGCACAGCTCGCTGACGCGCTTGTCGCTGAGTTCGCGCCGCTTCGGGAACGCTACGAGGCGTTGATGGCGCAGGGTAGTGAGCTGGACGACCTGCTTGCCCACGGCGCGGACAAGGCCCGGAAGCAGACCAGGCCGTTGCTGGAGCGGGTGAGGGACGCCATCGGCATCGGATAGCTCGGACCTCGTCTGTCAGATGAGTGCGTCGACCACCTGGTCGGCGCAGTGCCAGGCGGTGGTCCATTTGCCGGGCAGCGCGACAAGCAGGTTCCCGGTGGGAGTCCACCCCTCCGGAGGCTGTCGGAGGTCCACGACAAGGCTGGATGGGTCAGCCTGCGGACTCGTCGGCTCGCACACGGTCCCCCAGATCAGCCTGAGGTCCGGGCGGGACTGGTGGAGACGGTGTCGATCGAGCGCTTCCAGTAGTCGGGCACGCTCTTCCGCCGTTGTGCCGTATCCACCTTTCACGCTGGGCAAGCCCACGCGGATGCCCCCACGATCCGGACTGATGGCGAGCAGATCGCCGTCCAGCCAGTAGGTCACACCCTCTGCCGCAAGCCCGGGCTGTCGGCCCCAGGCAATTCGGCGGTTGTGCAGGGTGTGCTGGATTCCGGTGTCGGCCAGCAAGGTCGGTGTGCCGGCGCCGGCTGCCAGCACCACCATCCGCGACTGCGGCGCTGGAGGCGCGATCGAGACGAGGCCGCTCTCCGGATCGCGACGCAGGGCGGCGGTATGCCGCTGCACATCCGGTACGCCGCTGGTCCGTGCCAGATCGACGAGGCCGGCGTTGAGGACCGACAGGTCGACGCTGTAGTCCGGGATACGAAAGGCGGCTGCCGGCGATGGGAACCTTCCCGCACCTTGGGGGTCCACCCCCGAGGCGTGGATACCGATCTGCTTCCAGGCGTCCAGGTAGCGCTGCACGGCATCTGCTGAGTGGAACAGCGCCAGCCCGGTAGCCTCCCCGAGCTGTGCGGGCCTGGCCAGGTCGTGCCAGCGGTCCCGGTGCTCCCAGCATGCTGTGCCGAGTGCGGGGAGCACCGGGGCGTAGACGGCGCCGGAGTGCAACTGGCCGAAGTTGGCCAGCGAGGCCGCGGGGCGTCCATCGCCGAGGCAGCGAACGCGCAGCCCGTGCCGCGCGGCGGTGACGGCGATGGTAAGGCCACACAGCCCCGACCCGATGACAAGGACATCGACGCTGTCGTCATTCATGACTCCCCCAGGGGATAGGACCGCAGCCGGACCGCTCATCGACGATGACAAGGTGGTATCGCTTGCCGAATCGGCGTACCAGTGCCGCCGGTGCGTGGTGATGATCGAAGCGGAGCCGAAGGCGCTCGGGAGTCCAGCCCAGCCGGCTGCGGGCTGCCGCTCGATGGGCGAGCATGGAGTCGCGGTCGAGCACAAGACTGTGGAGATGGGCCAGGAGTGTGCTGCCGTTGACAGCCACATGGCTGCTCCTGGCGTCGGCGTCGAGGGCGGGCACGCGCACTGTGAAGCCGTGGTGCGGTGCGGCCGACACGGCGCTGACCAATGCTTGAGCGGCCTGCTCGAAGGACCAGGTCGGTTGAGGTTTCGATACGGTGCCCGTTCCCGGGCCGAGTTGGGGGAGCAGTAGCGCGGCGCCCGCGACTCCGGAGCGGGCATACGTGACGACCTGCCTGCGCTTCGCGAGCCCGTACGGCGTCTGGTAGAGCCCGGGAGCGAGCACAGCGGTAGTACTCGCGGCGATGAGCGTCGTTTCCTGGCCAGCGGCGCGAAACTCGGTTCGTAGCTGCAGCACGCCTTCGGTCGCGCCTCGGATGCTGCGGTGCATGGCGTCTACCCCGCTACGGTCGAGAACAATGTCGACGACGTAGATAGGAAGACCGGATGAAGAGATGTGGCCCGTAACGGCGGCGGCAACTCGGGTGCGGTCCCGGACGACCGTCAAGTCTGCGCCAACCCACTGAGTGCTGCCCGATATCGGAGGAGCCGGCGGCGTCCGCGCGACCGCAACGACGTGGAATCCGGCGGCGACGGCCAGCGGCTGGACTGCACGGCCGAGGCGTCCCGACGCACCGAGGAGGACGAGGACCGGGCTCACCGGGCGCATCGCTGCCACATCGCCGCGAGTTGGGCAAACGATTGGCAGAACTCTCGTCGAGCCTGGCGCCAACGGTCCGGACGCAGGACGCGGTCTGCGAATGCCTCGCGGGCGCGGGCGACATCCACGGCGTCCCAGCCGCTGCTGAGCTCGATCGCCGACAGCAAGGCGGCCTGGGACGACTCCTCGTCGTCCATCACCCGGTCGGTGATCTCGGCCTGGGTCATGTTGAGGTGGATGCTCGACGCGGGGATGCTCTTGGACATCTTGGGGTAGCCGGCGAGCCCTTCGAGGACCCGGAAGTACAGTGTTAGCCGTCACCGAAGGTGACGACGAGTTGGTTCTTGCCCGTCATTGGTCTTGAGGAGGTCTCTGGCGTGGCCCTGGTGGGGTTGCGGTTGT